>CAZOCL010000005.1:0-59772 GCA_964578245.1 uncultured Klebsiella sp.
CTCAACGCGCTGCTGGTGGAGAAGAACGTCATGTTCTACCTGCTGTTCTTCATCATGATCGTGGCGGCGTTTGGCATCACCAGCGCGCAGATCACCTTCGTGGTGCAGAAGACGCGCGAGATCGGCGTCCTGAAGGCCATCGGCGCGACGAATGGCCAGGTGCGGTGGCTGTTCCTGAGCCAGAGTATGATCGTGGGTGTGTTCGGCGTGATCGCGGGCTTCGGTCTGGGTCTGCTGGCGCTGCACTATCGGAACCAGTTTCTTGACCTCATGAACCGGCTGACGGGCTTCGAGCTGTTCCCGCGCACGATCTACGCGTTTGATCGCCTGCCCGCGCTCATCGTGCCGAGCGACATCGCAATCATCTGCGGCGGCTCTCTCTTCATCTGCGTGCTGGCGGGCCTGCTGCCGGCGTGGAACGCGGGGCGGCTGCAACCCGTGGAGGCGCTGAGGAATGAATGAAGTGAACTTCCAAATCCCAAGCTCCAAATTTCAAAGAAGCTCCAAGCTCCAAGCTTCAATCCGGAGGCTGCCCGGCTTCCGCACGGCGACGGAGCGGTTTTGGAATTGGAAACTTGGAGCTTCTTTGGAGCTTGGAATTTGGAGTTTGGAGCTTTCCCGCAGTCGCCATCCATGAGCGCCACATCCTCCACACCGCTTCTCCGCGCGACCGGCCTGCGCAAGACTTACCGCATCGGCTCCCGCCTCGTGGAGGTGCTGCGGGGCGTGGACCTGACGGTGGAAGTGGGTGAGTTCGTGGCGCTGCGGGGCGCGTCGGGCGCGGGCAAGAGCACGCTGCTGCATCTGCTCGGCGGGCTGGACCGGCCCAATCACGGCGAGATCCATTTCCGCACGCAGAGCCTCGCCGCCCTGACCCTCGGCGAGCTGGCGACGCTCAGATTGGCCAACGTCGGTCACATCTTTCAGGCCTACCATCTCCTGCCGGAACTGGACGCGCTGGAAAACGTCTGCCTCCCTGCCCGCGTCGCGCGCATGGATGCGGCGGAGGCCGAGCAGCGCGGGCGTGAGCTGCTCCGCCGCGTTGGTTTGGAGCACCGGCTGGAGCATCGTCCGGCGGAGCTTTCCGGTGGTGAGCAGCAGCGGGTGGCCATTGCGCGCGCGCTGGTGAACCAGCCCGCGCTGATCCTCGCCGACGAGCCGACCGGCAACCTCGATTCCCACACGGGCGAAGAAATCCTGAACCTGCTCTGCGAACTGCGCGCTGAACGCAACGCCACGCTGGTCATTGCCACGCACGATTCGCGCGTGGCGGTGCGTGCTCCGCGTGTGGTGGAGCTGGTGGATGGGGCGCTGAAGCAGTAAACCCGAACTCCAAAGCAGGCAAACCCCGACAGAGAGGAGCGCGGCCTTCAGGCCGCAGAAACGGGAGCAGGTCAACGTGGTTCGAACGCACTTTTCCTTTCCACCTTTCTGCGGCGTGAACGCCGCGCTCCGCTCGCGGCCGGCGCAGCTCCCGCGCTCTTGATTTCGGAGTTCAGGGAAATCGAACGGCCCGCCGTCTGAAGGCGGGACTCCATACCGGTATCATACCGATTCCCAATGCAAGCCGGCAGCCTGCCGCTGGACGCCACCCCTCACCCCAACCCTCTCCCCTCCTCCGAGGAAGGGAGAGGGAGAAGATGGGCGTCGGGGTCCTCGTCAGCCATTCCACCGATCGTCGTTGGGAATTGAATCAATGCGTGTGCCGGAACGCAGCGTGGTCCGCGCTGCCGCCGGCCAGCAGGTAGGCGAGCAGGTCCAGGATCTGCTCCTTGTCCAGCGCATTGAGCAGGCCGGCGGGCATGATCGAGAGCGGGGACGGACGCCGCGACTTGATGGCGCTCTTCGCGAGCTTCTGCACCTGCGCCGCCGTCGGTCCCGTTTGAATCGTCACCGAGCCCTTGTCCTCCGCGAGGATGATGCCGGAGAGCGAATTTTCGTCGCCCAGTTCCAGCGTCACGTTGCGATACTTCTCCTCGATGCTCTTGGAGGGATCAAGGATTTCCTGCAGCACCGCCTTGGGATCGCCCTGATATTTTTTCACGACGTCGCCGAGCGCCGGGCCGAAGGCGACGCCTTCCTTGCCCAGTTGATGACACTGGGCGCAGGCAAGCGAGGTGAAGAGCTGCTGGCCCCGGGTGAAGTTCCGGTGCTGGCCCACGCGCTTCAGGTCCTCGGTGAGATCGGCGAGCTTCCACTCGGTGATCTTGGTGGCCGGCTCGGGGTTTTTGGCCAGGAACTCGGCGGGATTGTCCGCGACGATGAGCACGCCGCGCATGATGAGGTGATGGCCGGGGAAGGAGCAGATGTAGGGGTAGGCCCCGGGCACGGTCGGGGCGGTGAACTCGATCACCTGCTCCTTGCCGTGATCCACGAGCTTGCTGGCCCACAGGATGTCGGGACTTTCGGGAACGAAATTGACCTCGAACCCCTTCGCCCCGAGCGCCATGGCCTTCAGGCCCACGTCGTCGGCCTTGCCGGGCTTCACCAGCAGGAGGTTGTGCGGCATGAAGTCCGGGTTGGCGAAGGTGAGCTTGATCTTCTTGCCGGGTTTCACGGCCAGTTGCTTCACGTCATACATCATGCGCTCGGGCACGGTGGCGATGCGGATGGTGGTCAGCGCGGGCGTGTCGGACAGGATGCCGGACTTCTGGGCGGCGAGTTCTTCCAGACCCGCGATGATGCCGCCGTGCTGCGTGGACTCCACGTTGAACCACAGGTGCCGCACGGTGGCGGCGGCGATGCGGGCGTGCGGCTCGGGCGACTTTGACAGCTCGCTGAGCAACTGCGTGTTGCGCACGTTGTGCTGCTGATACACCCACAGCGCTTCGAGCAGGTGATGCGCGTGCTCGGGCTTCGTGGGATCGAACTGCTTGATCCAGGACTGCGTGGCCGCGATGACTTCCTTGGTGTCGCGTCCGCTGAGTTCCACACGGGTGCGGTGCCGCACGCCATCGGCGGGGTGCTTCAGGTTCTCCAGCAGTGCCGGGATGGGCTGGCCGGCAATGGCCACGGGCTTCTGCAACGGGCGGCCCTTGGCGGTCACGCGGTAGATGCGGCCGTGCTCGTGGTCACGGTTCGGGTCGCGCACGTTGTGCTGCATGTGGCCGATGATGGCATTGTGCCAGTCGGCGATGTAGAGCGCGCCGTCCGCGCCGAAGATGGCGTCGGAGGGGCGGAAGTTCTTGTCGCCGCTCATGAGGAAGCCGCGCGATTTGTCCTCGGTCTTGGTGCCGTCGGCATTCTCCTTCATCACCGTGAGCTCATCGCCCGCCGGCTCGCCCCAGACGGCGGCGGTGTTGGTGTTGCGCTCCAGGTGGTAGTGCTTGAGGCCGAGGAAGCCGATGACGTTGCAGATGAGGAAGTCGCCCTGCATGGACTCGGGGAAGTGCGTGCTGGAAACCACTTCGCTCGCGGTCACGGGGCGGACTTCCTTCTTCAGCAGTTCGGTCATCTTGAAGGCGTTGCCGCTGGGCCGCACCTGATACGCCCGCCCGCCGGTGCCGTCGGTGGCGTAATGGTAGCCCCAGTAGTCGAAGGCGATGCCGTGCGGATTGGGCGAGTTGGGCGCGTGCATCGAGATCACGAACCGGCGCGGGTCGAAGCGATACATCGCGCTCGCGCCGGTCTGGAGGGATGACCCCCACGGGTGTTCGTGGTTGTGCTGCATGAACACGCCGCTCTGCCAGTAGATGCCGCCATCCGGCCCGTAGATGAGGTTGTTCGCACCGTGATGCGTGTCGGAGGAATCCAGCCCTTGCAGCATGACGATCCGCACGTCGGCCACACCATCGCCGTCGGTGTCCTTCAGGAAGATGAGTTCCGGCGGGCAGGTGACCAGCACCCCACCGTTCCAGAACTCGAAGCCCAGCGGGTTCTGCACCTTGGCGAACTCCGTGACGCGGTCGGCCTTTCCGTCCCCATCGTCATCGTGGAAGATGAGCAGGGCGTCGTTCATTGGCTTGAGCGGCTCCCACTTCGGGTAGGTCGCCCACACTGACGCCCAGAGCCGGCCCTTGGTATCCACCTGCATCTGCACAGGGTTGATGAGCTGCGGGAACTTCTTCTCGTCGGCGAAGAGATTGACCTCGAAGCCCTTCGCCACCGCCATGTGCTTGAGGCCCTCCTCGCCGCTGACATAGCGCAGGACGCCTTCCTTCACGGCACTGGAACTCTTGCTCTTGCCCCCGACGTTGGAGACGACCGGGATGGGCCTGGGCACATTGCTGTCATCAATCTTGATGTCCTTCCCCTGCGCGCGCGCCCAGACGCGGGCGTCGCGGTTCGCGGTCATCACGTCGAGCATGGTCTGCTCATGCTGCAGGACCACGGCGTTGTTCTGACCATCCACGAAGGAGAGCGTGGAGCGGCTGCCCCAGACGTCGTTGCCATCGCGCGAACGGTAGCGGTTGTTCCAGTGCTCGTCCTTTTCCAGCACCGCCGCACGCAAGGTCTCCATTGAGCCGGAGGCGCTCACGGACTTGCCGAACAAGGCTTTGGCGATCACCTCGGCGAGTTGGCGGTTGCCCTCCTCGGTCAGGTGCACGCCGTTGATCGTGAGCGGGGCGCGCGCGGCCTTGAACAGCTCCAGCGACGGGTGGAACAAATCCACAAACGCCACGCCCGCCTCCTTCGCCGCCGCTTCCGTGGCCTTGGTGTAGGCCTCGAGCTGCACGTTGTGCGCCTTGCCATCGGGCACGTTCGGATTGCGCGTGTCCTCGTGCGCGATGGGGCTGAAGAGGACGATGCGCGGAAAGCTGGTGCCGTTCGCTTTGCTGCCGCGCGTGTTGCGGACAAAATCCACGAGCTTCTTGCGATGGCCGTCCGCTTTGTCGATCCCGTCAAACGACTCGTTGTAGCCGAAGAACGCGAACACCACGTCGGCCTTCACCAGGCGCAGGTAGTCGGTCATGGGCGGGTGGCCGCCGCTGCGTGGGTAGGAGTCAGGGCGGTCGCCGCTGGCGCTCAGGTTGCGGAAGCGCACCTGCTGGCCGGGAAGCTGGCTCTGGAGCAGTGTCTCGAACCAGCCATCGTGCTGCATGCGGTCGGGCAGGCCATTGCCGAGGATGGCGACCACTTCGCCCGCCTTGAACGCGAACGGCAGCGGGTCGCGATAGTCCGCCGGCACCTCGACGAGGTTGGACGGCTTGGCCGCCGCGGCCGGCTTCTTGGAGTCGGCTTTCTTGCCTTCGTTTTGCGCGAGGCTCGTGCCCTTGCCGGCGGGCTGGCCCGGCTTGCCGTCGTAATTGAGATACGCAAGCTGGCCACCGGCTTTCACATCAATCTCCATTGCCTGCGGCGCGGCCAGCCCCGTCGCGCGGAAGACTTCTTTGCGGTCCGTATCGAGCAGCGTCAGCGTGAAGCCATCGAGCCGGTTCTCGAATCCAGCGCGGTTCCAGATGCCGACCTTCTCGATGTCTCTGGCTGAACCAAGTTCTAGCTCCCACCACGGATTTGACGAGCCGCCACCATCCTTCGTGTGGGTCTGTCCACCTTTCCCAAACTCAGGGCTTTTGTTGCCATCAATCGCCCGCTGGGCGACGCCACCATGGTCGGAACTCGATTGCGACGCCTTGCCCTCGCGCGCGATGTTCTTGCCGCCCGAGAAAACCTCCACTTCCGCCAGCGTGAGAACGCGTTTGTCACCCGGCAGCTCGATGCGGACAAACTTCGCGGGCTTGCCGGTGACGAGTGTTCCGACAACGGGCTTGACGGTGGCAGGCGCGGCCGCTGGCTTCGCCTCGGCCTTGGGCGCGTCCTTCTTCTCCTCCTGCTTCTTCGCCGGTTTCGCGTCCGGGTTCTTCGTGTTGTTGTTCGCGGGGATCTGGCTCTCGAACCCGGCATACATCTCCGGCTTGATGCCCCGGGCGTAGCCGCCGCCATTGAAGGTGTTGGGTTTGAAGGGGCCGACGAACGCGATGTTGAGATCGGGCTTGATCGCCGTCTCCAGGCTCAAGGCCCAGAAGCAGGCGTTCACGAGGAGCCGGCGGTAGCCTTCGTTCGTGATGTCTTCCGATGTGCCGTAGAGCGATGTGAAGACGCGCGCGGTCTTGCCGGAGGGCGTCTTGTAAGTGCGGGTCCACTCGGAAGGCTGCGGCGGCTTGGTGGCGTCGGCGGGGGATTCGGGCGTCATGCCGTTGAGCGGCTGGGCCATCGTGAGAATCTCGCCGTCCACCGGCTTGCCGACGTAGCCGCCCGCCTGCACCCAGACATCCTTCACGCCGCGCAGGATGGGATGCTCCTGCTTCTCCGGCACAATGGCGATGCGCGTGCTCTGCGAATGGTTCCGCCCATAATGGCCCACCCAGGTCTGCCCGAGCACCTGATGCCCGAAACCCAGCTCGTAGCCGGCGTCCTTCGCGTTGTAGTTATACTTGGTATAGGGCTCCCGGTTGGCGCTGAAGGCATGGGTGGCGGTCCGCAGGCCGATGACCGGACCACCGCGCTGGAGGTAGGCGTCGAAATGCTTCATCTGGTCCGCCGGGAAGGCCTGGAAGCGGAGGAACACCACCGCGAGGTCCGCCGTGTCGAGCGCCTCCATCCCCGGCATGTTCGAGTTGCCCGCCACGATCTCGCCCGTGGCGGGATCAATGTTGAACAGCACGGTGCACTTGAAGCCGTGGTGCTTCGCGAGCAGGCGCGCCAGGGCGGGCAGGGACTCCTCGGAGCGATACTCGTGATCACCCGCGAGGAAGACGATGTGCCTGCCCTTGCCGGGGCCTTCGGTCCCTTGGAAGACCAGCGGCGCAGCGGTGGCGGGGTTGGCCGCCAGGGTGGCCAGCGCGAGGACGATGATCAGGAGTTGTTTCATGATGCGAATACGGTTGCCGGGCATTTTGACGCGGCAGGCACGGGGACATTCCAACACAGCGGAAGTTTGAAGACCAGCGCGGGAGCCTGGTGGCCTGCCAATTCAGGCCTTACAACTCCCGGATATACACCCCGCGGAAGCTCGTCATCACGTTGTGCGGTGACTTCTGCAGGCGCAGCGGACCTTCCACGGGTCCACGCATCGGCGGTTCAAAGCCCTTTTCCACGGGCACGTCCTGCATCACCACCTTGCCATTCAACGTCACCGTGACCTTGCCATCCACCAGCTTGATGCGAAACGCATTCCACTCACCCAGTGGCCGGTCTGCCACGACCGCCGGGCTGACGGTGTATTTGTGATCGAACACGAACCCGCCTGAGCCGCTGTCCTTCGGCCAGATCTGCACCTGCTGGCCGCCCGGCAGATAGACGCCACTGTCGCCTCGAGCCGGGATCTTCCATTCCAGCAGCAGCTCAAAATTCCGATACGACTTCGCCGTGACCAGGTCGGTGCCCTTCCCGTCATTGATCAGCTCGCCCTTCTCGACCCGCCAATGCTCCGCCGCCGTCGCGGCGCCCTGCCAGCCAGTCAGATCGCGGCCGTTCACCAAGGCCGTGAACCCTGCCGGTGCCACGGCACTCGCGTCCGGCTGGTCGGCCGCACTGGCAATCGCGGAGAACAACGAAGCGGCGAGCAGGACGACTAGTGGAGTGCGATGCATGATGAGTTGAAGATTAGGACGCTGCCACACCCCTGATGGTTTCAGAAGCGTCGTCGCTGTGCGACGTAAGAGCACTAACCGACCTTTGCCGACGACGCTCCTGGAATGCGTGTCACCGGATCAATTCTAAAGCCAGCCTTCAGGTGCGCCGATGCCCCGCTTACTGTTTCAGCACCCGGTAGAAGCGGCGGCCCAGGCTGGGACTGTCCGCATCATCCACCTGCACCTGCCCGTTCTGCAGGCTGATGCCGTTGGTGATGCGCACCCAGGCGTTCGGATCGGCAAGATTGGTGCTGCCCCAGATTTCAAAAGCGGCGAGATCCCCGGGCAGGAGGTAGCCGCCATCCTGCGGGCCGAACCGCAGCCGGAAGGTGCCGTCGGGAAGGCGTTGCGGTGCCTGCGTGAAGGAGGGCGGCACTTGCACCTGCAAAAGGGCGGGACTGCTGGTGAAACTGCCGCCGCCATTGCTGACGCTGGCGAAGTAACCGCCGGCATCCAAGGCTCGCACGCTGAGCAGGGTGAGCGTCGCGCCGGTCTGGCCGCTCAGCAGTTGCGGGGGTCCCGCGACCGGAGCGGCGATCACGATCTGGGCGTTGGCGGAATAACCTGAGCCGGGGGTGAGGATGTTCACCGCTGTCACCGCCCCGGCGGTGACGACCGCGGTCGCGGTGGCACCGCTGCCGCTCCCATCTAGGATCTGAACGGCCGGGGCGGTCAGATAGTAGCCGCCGCCTTGCCGGACGGTGGCACCGACCACAAAGCCGTTCCTCACGTCTGCCACTGCCACCGCAGCCCGCGCCGTGGCCGGCTGCCAATACCATTGGAAGTTGAACGGTGCCGTGCCCCCGACTCCCAGCGTGAAGCTCACATTGCTCCCGAAGGCGGCCACGACGTCCGGCGGCGCCTGCACCAGGTAGGCAGGGACATTGACGGTCAGCGTGGCGACGCTGCTGGTGCTGCTGCCCCACGCGTTGGTGACCACGGCGAAGTAGGCACCGGTGTCGTTGGTCCCGACATTGGCAATGGTCAGCGCGGCATTCGTCTCACCGGGCAGCAAGCCGGTGGGCGGGTCGATCAGCACCATCGGCGCACTGCTGTAGCCGAAGCCGGGATTGTTGATGGTGATCGCCACGACCACGCCATTGCTCAAGGTGGCCGTCCCCACCGCGCCGAGGCCGTTCCCACCGATGAAGCGCACCCCCGGAGCTTCAAGGTAACCGCGACCGCCCTCAGTCACCGGCGCGTCGAACACGAAACCGCCGGCCACCAAGGCGACCGCCGTCGCGCCTGCGCTGCGCGGGGTGAAGCCATACCACTGGTAGCCCAGCGGCCCGGTGCCGCTGGCGCTGACCGTGAAGGTGACGTTCGACGTGCTGTTGATCGCCAGGTTCGCGGGTTGAGGAGTGCTGACGCTGGGCGGGATTCCCGTCACGGTCAGATCTTGAGCGATACTGGCCGCCGGCAGATAAATCGCGCTCCCGGCCTGGCTGGCGGTGAACGTGGTGGTGCCGATGCTGGCCAGTGTGACCGTATTGCCGCTCACGCCCGCCACGCCAGGAGTGGAACTGGTGTAACTGATGGGGAGCCCGCTGCTGGCGGTGGCACCGAGCGCGAACGGGGCAGCGTCCAAGCGCTTGGGCGGCAGGGCGCCGAACGTGATCGTCTGCGCCAGGCGGTTCACCGTCAGCGCGGCCACACTGCTGGTCACGCTTCCGTAGAGGTTGGTAATGACCACGGAGTAACCTCCGGCTTGATTGGTTTGGACATTGCCCAAGTCCAGCGTCGCATTCGTGGCCTGGGTCAGGTCTGCCCCGTCTCGCCGCCACTGGAAGAACAGCGGCAGCGTTCCAGCGGCGGTGACGTTGAAGACCGCGTTGGACGTTGCACTTACTGCCTGCCCGGCCGGCGGAGTCGTGACGCTGGGAGCCACGCCGACGAGCAACGTCTGGCTGACCTCGGGGGCGGACAGGAACGTCGCGTCGCCCCCCTGGCTGGCGGTGATGGTGGCGGCACCGATGCCGGTGATCGTCAGCAAGCCGCCGCTGAACGTGGCCACGGCCGGGCTGGCACTGGCGTAACTCACCGGCAGCCCGCTGCTGGCGGTGGCATCGGGTGCGAACGGCGCGTCTCCCACTCGTCCGGGTGGCAAGGCACCGAAGCTGATCGTCTGGCTCAAGCGTTCCACGGTGAGCAAGGCGACGCTGCTGGTGACACTCCCGAAGAGATTGGTGATCACGACCGAATAGTTGCCCGTTTGATTGGTGGCGACGTTGCTCAAGTTCAGGGTCGCCGCCGTTTCGCCAGCCAGCGCGAGGCCCTCCCGGTTCCATTGGTAACCCAGCGGAGCCGTGCCCGCAGCAGTGACCGTGAAGACGGCATTGGAGGTTGCGTTCACGACCAAGGCCACAGGCTGGCCGGTGACGCTGGGCGCCAGCCCGACCGACAGCGTCTGGGCCACCGGGCTGGCCGCCGAGAAGATGGCATCGCCGGGCTGGCTGGCGGTGATGCTGGCCGTGCCGACGCCGTTGATCGTCACCATGTTACCGCTCACCGTGGCCACGGCGGGATTGCCGCTGGCGTAGCTCACGGGCAGGCCGCTGCTGGCCGTGGCGCCGAGCGCGAACGACGGATCGCCAACGCGTTTGGGCGGGAGCGGCCCAAAGCTGATGCTCTGCGAGGTGTTTAGCGGGTGCAGGTTGAGCACGACCGCGCCACTGGCTCCGTTCGTTTTGAAGCCATCCACGGCGATCTGGTATTCCACGCCGGCGAGCGCGCTGAAGAACAAGCGGCTGGCCGGGGACGAGCCGCCCGCCAGGTCGTCGTTTGCCCTGACCAATCCGAGGCTGCCCAAGGTATTCGTGTAAACTGCCAGCCGCGTATCGAAGGCGCTGCCGACCGTGTCAACCTCGACCAGGCCGTTGGCCGGAGCGGTCCATTTCCACCAGACGGATCGGCCGCCCGGGACGCCCGCGTGGTCCGGCTCGCCCGGCTCCTTGCCCGCCTCGAGGATCGAGCCGCGCACCGTGTTCGAGGTGCCGGCGATGTTGATCCGGCTGGCGAACTGGTCGTTGAAGGGCGCGGCCACGAAGGTGAACTCGGCACCGGGGCTGTTGGTGGCCCCATAGGCGTTGCTGACCAGCACCTGATACGTCCCCGCATCGGCGGCCGAGACATTGGTCAAGGTGAGCCCCTGACTGGTGGCTCCATCCAGGTTTGTGCCGTTGCGCAGCCACTGGTAGGACAGCGGCAGGGAACCGGTGGCCACCACGCGGAACTCCACATTGGTGCCGCCACCGCCACCGCCGGTGAAGCGAGTTTGTGCAAACGGGAGCTGTTCCAATTGTGGCGCAGCCGGAGCGTCCGCACCGGGCGAAATCGTCAAGGTGATCGCCCCCATGGCACCCCGGTAGCCGTCCACGGCGATGCGGTAGGCGGTCCCGGCAGCGGCCTGGAACGCGACGCTGGCGCGGGAGGCTCCCGGACGCGGGTCATCGTTTTCAGCGACCAGCGAAAGGGACGCCAAACTCGCTCCCGTGTAAACACTCAGGACGGTGTCGAACTCGCTTCCGTCCGTCGCGATGGTCACGGGCCCGTCGTTCAACGCCGTCCAAGTCCACCAGGCCGAGGCGCCCTGCCGCAGGCCCGCGTGCGCTGGCTCGCTGTCCTGGCGGGTGGCCCCGATGTTCGAACCGAGCACCGTCAGGAACTGCGGCGAGATGGGCGTGGCATTTTCCAGGTCATCATTGCCGATCAACGAACCGGCCGGATACTGCCGCACGTTGAGCATCACCACGCCCCGCGCGGGGGCGGTGCCGTCATGGTGGCCGTCCACGGCGATCGCGTATTCCACTCCGGCGACGGCGAGGAACGTCACGGTGCTGCCATTGACGCTCCCCTGATGGTCCGCAGCCACCAAGGCAAGCGCGTTGACCTCCGTGCCGGTGTAAACTCCGAGCAAGGTGTCGAAACTGCTCCCCGCCGTGTCAATCGTCACCGGCGTCGAGGCCGGGGCCACCCAGCGCCACCAGATTGAGCGTCCGCCTTGGTCGCCCGCGTGGTCCGGCTCCCCGGCTTCCTTCGTGGCGTTCGTGTTCGCGCCCATCACGGTGTTGGTCTGCCCCGTGATCGGGAAGCGGTTCACGAAGAGATCATTTCCACCCACCACTTCCGGGGTGGGCTGGCTCAAGGTGAGGATGACCATGCCGGCGGCATCACCGTGGCCATCCACGGCAATCTGGTAAACCACGCCCGCCACCGCCGGAAAAGTCACGGAACTTTGGTAAACTCCGAAGCTGGCGTTCAAGTCATCATTCTCGGCCACCAAGGAGAGCGAGGCCAGGGTCGTGCCGGTATAGACCGCCAGCGTTGTGTCGAAACTGCTGTTCGTGGTGCTGAGCGTGGCCGGACCGCTGATCGGTGCGATCCACGACCACCAGACTGAATGCCCGCCCGCGTTTCCAGCGTGGTTTGGCTCCCCGCTCTCCTTGGTGGCATTGGTCGTCGCGGCGGTCACCTGGTTCGTCTGCCCGAGGAAGGCAATCCGTTGCACGAAATTGTCGTTCGCGGCCACGCCCGTGCCGCCAGGCACCACCGCCGCCAAGTTCAAGACCACGTCACCGGCGGCACCCTGGTAGCCGTCCACCGCGAACTGGTATTCCGTGCCGGCCACCGCCTGAAACTGCACCCGCGACACGAAGAAGTTGTCCGCCGGGTCGCCGTCGTGCTCGCCAATGAGCGTCAATCCGTTCAGTGCGCTGCCCGTGTAAACCGCCAGCAGCGTATCGAACGAACTGCCCGCGGTGTCGAGCAGGTAGAGGCCGTTGCTGGGCGCCACCCATGACCACCACACCGATTTGCCACCCGCGTTGAATGCGTGGTTGCGCTCGCCCGGTTCCTTGGTGGTTCCGACGTTATTGTCGCGCACGCGGGCAACCCCGGCCGGGAAGCTCAGACGGCTGGCGAAGTAATCATTGTCCGGGGCCTGCATCACGTTCAACAGGATGCCTCCGACTGCCACCGTGCTGTTGGCATCCTGCAATCCCGCCACGGCAATCTGGTAGGACACCCCGGCCGCCGCCCGGAAGAAGACCTTGCTGGCAGCGAGCTGGCCAGGCAGCTCATCATCGTTCGCCGCCACCGGCGCCAGGTTGTTCAACGTGTTCCCGGTGTAAATCGCCAGCACGGTGTCCAGCACGGCTCCCGCCGCATTGGTGCTGCCGGCCGTGTCCACCTGCACCAGCCCGTTGCTGGGCGCGACCCAGGTCCACCAAAGCGATGCTCCGGTGCTCTTGCCTGCGTGCACCGGCTCGCCGGCCTCCCGGGTCGCGTTGAAGTTTTGGGCCACGATCTGGTTGGTCGGTCCGACGAGTGGGAACCGGTCGGCGAAGGCGTCGTTGGCCGAGGCCGTCAGCACCGTGAGCACCGCCACCGAACTGGTGACGCTGCCGGAAGCGTTGGTCACGATCACGCGATAGTTGCCGGCATCAGCGAGCAGCGCGTTGGTGATCGTGAAACTGGCGTTGGTGATCCCGGGCAGATTCACCCCGTTCTTCTGCCAGAAGAAGGCCGGCGCGGGAGCGCCGGTGGCCGTCACGCTGAACGTCACATTGCTTCCGGCATTGTCCAGGACCACGCGGCTCACCGGCTGGCTCGTGATGGCCGGTGCCATCGGGATCGCGGGCAGCAGCAGATTCAAGGTCACATCGCCATTCGCATCCGCCAGCCCGCCCACCACGATTTGATAGGTCGTTCCGCCCGTTACGGGGAAGCTTACCTGGCTCGTGGTCCCCTGCGCATCGTCGTTTGCCGCCACCAAGGTCAGCGCGCCTGCCGACGCGCCCCGATAGACCGCGAGGATGGTATCGAACGCCGTGCCCACCGTGTCAATCGTCACCACGCCATTGCGCGGGGCGGTCCAGCTCCACCAGACCGTTGCATCGGACGGCAGTCCGGCGTGCTCCGGCTCGCCCGCCTCCCGCGTGGCCGCGACGTTGAAGCCCGTGACCGTGGCGGTCTCCCCCACGATGACCAACCGTCCCGCGAAGGCGTCGTTCACCGGCGGTGCCAATGCGCTGAACGCCGTCACCGCTTCGATCAAGCTGCCAGAATCCGTGCCGCCGCCACCCGCCGTGCGGGCACGGGCACGAACTTGCGCGCTGCCGGGCAACGACAGGCCGCCCAGTTCCCAACCGCCGCTGATGCGGCTGCCCGCGCCCAGCGACGTCCACGTGGTGCCGCCATTGATGGACAACTCGAACGTCACCTGCAAGGTCTCCGGCGAAGTCCCGCTGCGCAGCCAGGTCACGCGGTGATAATCCGGCACCGGGAGATTTTGCGTGGCCGCGTCATTCTCCAGCCGGGCGATCCGGTTGCGCGCCAGCCCACCCACGCCCGCGAAGGCACCGTGGATCACGATCTGCCCGTCCGCCTGCAGCATTACGCCCTGCACCGTGCCGTTCACATTGGGATCGAAACTGGCATCCAGCGTGCCGTCCGCATTGAGCCGGGCCACGCGGTTGCGCGTCACCGCCCCGAGCGTCGTGAAATCACCGCCGAGGACCAGCTTCCCATCGGCCTGCATGGCCATGCCCAGCGGAGAGCCGTTCGCATCAGGGTTGAAGCCCGGGTCGAGCGTGCCGTCCGCGTTGAGCCGGGCCAGCCGGTTGCGCGTCACTCCGCCGACGGAGCTGAACGGACCGCCAATGACGACTCGCCCGTCCACCTGCAGGGCGACGGTGTTCACAGCGGCACCGACATCGGGGTTGAAACCCGCGTCCAGGAGGCCGCTTGCGTTGAGCCGGGCCGCGTTGTTGCGCGTCACTCCACCCACGGTGGTGAACTGGCCACCGAGCACCAACTGGCCATCGGCCTGCACGGCGATGCTGCGGACCTCGCCGTTGACATCGGGATTGAAGCCCGTGTCCAGCGTCCCATTAGCATTAAGGCGCGCCAGCCGATTACGCGTCACGCCACCCACGGTGGTGAACGCGCCACCGAGCACGAGCTTTCCGTCCGGCTGCACCGTCAGGCAGCGCACGAGGCCGTTCACCTCCGGCGCAAACGCCGGGTCCGGCGAGCCGTCCGCATTCAGGCGCGCCACGCCGTTGCGTGTCACTCCGCCCACGCTGGTGAACTGGCCCCCGATCACGATCCGGCCATCCACCTGCACCGCCACGCTGCGAACCTCGCCATTGGCATCGGGATTAAAGCCCGCGTCCACCGTGCCGTCGGCATTCAGCCGCGCAATGCGGTTGCGCGCTTCCCCGCCCATGGCGGTGAAGCTTCCACCCAGCACCATCTTCCCGTCCGCCTGCAGCGCTGAGCTGTAAGTGTCGCCGTTCGCGTTGGGGTTGAAGCCCGCATCGGGATTGCCCGGCCCGGCACCCGTGCCTTGAATGGCGAAATCATACGCCCCTTCGTCGGCATCCGAGCTGGCCACTGTCAGCGTCGCCGTCCGCAAGCCCGTGAGGTTCGGGGCGAATGACACCTGGAAGGCAGTGTTCCCGCCGCCCGTGACCGAGGCGACCAACGGCTGGGTCACCGCGAAGTCCGCTGCATTCGCACCGCCCACCACCACCTTGGGCGTGCCCGTCAACAGCAGGTCGGCTCCGCCAAGGTTCTGGATGGTGAAAGTCCGCACCGCCACTCCACCCGCCACCGAGGCGCGACCGAAGTCCGTGTGGTCCAGCAGGCTCGGGGTGCTGTCGCCATCGGCGATGGTGACGCCGTTGCCCGTCACGTTGATCTCCGCGGGGCCCAGCACTGTCACCGAGAAGGTCCGGGTCACTGCGTTCACGCCGCCATTCGCCGTGCCACCGTTGTCGGTGACGGTCACGCTGATCACCGCCGTGCCGTTGGCGCTGGCCACGGGCGTGTAGCTCAGACTGCCAGTCGCGTTCGGACTGGTGTAGTTCACCGTGGGGTTCGGGATCAGCCCGGGCTGGCTCGAAGTGGCGGTCACCGTCAGCACCTGGGTCTCACCGCCGCCGGCGCTGATGCCGCTCAAGGAAACTGTCTGCAACCCTTCGTTGCCGATGATTGTAGCCGGGTTCGGAATCACCGCCAGCGTGGGCGCCTCATTCACATCCACCACCGTGACGGTGAACTGCTTCTCCACGAACAGCCCGCCGTTGTCCGTCGCCCGCAGGCGGATCGCGTAGCTGCTCTGCGCCTCGAAGTCCAGGACCGCCGCGGTCTTGAGGGCATTGCCGACGACCGTGAACGACGCGTTGCCCGCGCTCCCGGTGCCCGCCACCAAGGCGAAGGTGTGCGTGTCCGCGCTGTCCACGTCCGCCGCGGTCAACGTCCCCACCGTGGTCCCAACCGGCCGGTTCTCCAGCACCGTGCTGGCCGAAAGGACGAGGTCCGTTGGCGCGGTGTTGGGCGGCGGGTTGACGGTGAAGGTCTGGCTGACCGGCGACGCAGCGGCATAGGTGGAGTTGCCGGCCTGGCTGGCCCGCACAGTCACCACCCCCACACCGGTGACAGACACCTCGCTGCCGCTCACCAAGGCGGGGCCGCTGACCACGGTGTAGCTGACGGGCAAGCCGCTGCTGGCCGTGGCCGCCAGCGTCAGCGGTGCGTCGCCGAAGGTCCGGTCGGCAACCGGCCCAAAGGTAATCGTCTGCGGGGTCAGGCTGATCACCAGGGAACCGTTCACGTAGGTGAAGGCATAGTTGTCGTCCACGCCATTGGCTGCGCTCAGGACATAGGTTCCGGCTCCGGAGGCGCTGGTCGCCGTGCTCATGATCGTCGGCGGGGTGGCCAGATTGGTGACGGTGTCGCTGCCGACGAACCCGGCATAGGCCGCCGTGAAGGCCGGATCGGCCACGCCGACGAAACGCGTGGCGTTTTGCACCGTCACGGTCAGCTCCTTCTTCGCCACCGTCAGCGTCTGGATGACCGGCGTGGCGGCGCTATAATTGGCATTCCCCGGCTGGCTGGCTTGCACCACCACGCTGCCGGCGCCCGTGACGGTCAGCACGTTGTTGGTCACCGCTGCGGGTCCGCTCACCACGCTGTAAGCCACCGTGAGACTGGAATCCGAGGTGGCCCCGAGCGTGATGGGAGCCACGCCGTAGGTCTGTCCGGTCAAGGCCCCGAACGTGATCGTCTGGCTGGCCTTGCCCACGGTGAACGTCCGGTCCACGGCGGCCGCGGCATTAAACGTGGCATTGCCCCCCTGCGAGGCCCGCACCAGCACCTCGCCCGCGCCCGTCAGGGTTAGCACACTGCCACTCACCGTCGCCGGGCCGCTGATCACGGTGTAGCTCACGGGCAGTCCGGAGTCCGCCGTGGCGGCGAGCGTGATTGCCGCATCACCGAAAGTCCGCGCCGGCAGCGCGCCAAAGGTGATGATCTGGCTGTTCTTCTCCACGTCCAGCGTGCGCACCACTTCGCTGGCGGCCAGAAAGTTGGCATCGCCCGGCTGGTTGGCCCGCAGGGTGATGGTGCCCGTCGCGCCAAAGCCGCTGAGCGAGTAGCTGCCCGCGTTGTTGTTCAGGGTCGCCGGACTGCCCGCATCCATCGTCAAGGTCACGGGCAGACCGGAGCTGGCCGTCGCCGCCAGCGCGATGCTCGCCAGATCCTTGAGCGGCCCCAGGTTGGCCGGCGGGGCAAACGTGATCTGCTGGCTGGCCTTGCCAATGACCAGCGTGCCCGTGGCCGCGCCCTGGTAATTCACATCGGCAACCGTGGCCGTGACGGTGTAGCTGCCCACGTTCACCGGACTGCCTGGAGCATAAGCAAAGTTGACGCTCAAGCCCGCCGGCACCGTGGTGGCCGAGGCCGCGAGCGCGCTGCCCGCGTAAGTCTTCGTCAGATTGCCGAGCGTCACACTCGCCACTGCCTGGGTGACCGTGAGGGTTCCCGGGGTGAACGTGGCGAACGAATAGTTGGCGGCGCTCAGGCTGCCCACCACCGGCGTGATGGCGAAGGTGTTCGGCGAACTGGTGGTCAGCGCCGTGGTCGAAAGTCCCGCCGTGCCCGTGACGCCCGAGGTCGCCAGCGTCTCGCCCGGGATGAAGCCCGTGAGGGTCGCCGTGAAGGACGGGTTGGCCAGGCCATAGGCGCGGCTTGCGTTCTGCGCCGCCACGGTCAGCGCCTTCTTCGCCACGGTGAGGCTCTGCGACACCGGGGTCGCCGCACTGAAGGTGCCATCACCCGCCTGGCTGGCTTGGACGACCACGGTGCCGGCACCGGTGAGGGTCAGCGTGCTTCCGTTCAATGTCGCCGGGCCGCTGATCACGGCATAGCTCACCGGCAAGGCGCTGCTGGCCGTGGCCGTGAGGGTGACGGGCGCATCCCCGTAAGTCCGGCCGCTCAGCGTTCCAAACGTGATCGTCTGCGGCGTGTAGTTGAGCACGCCAAACGTCCGGCTCGGTCCCGCCGCTGGCGCGAGGTTGCCCGCCCCATCGCTCGCGGTCCCGGCGGCCAGGCTGATGCCCAGCGTGCCGATGCCGACGATGCTGCTGATCGTCACCGTGCGCGTTGCGCCGCTGCCGGTCACTGCGACGGTGCCGTTCGCCGTGCCCGTCCGGTTCAAGGTGATGTTGCCGCCCGTCAGGGTGCTCGCCGCGAAGGTCGGGTCCGCATACGCGACCGTGTAGCTCACCGGTCCGGTGCTGGCGCTGCCGAGCGAGGGATCGCTGATTGTCACCGTGGGCGCGGCGGTATCCACAATCAGCGCCGAAGTAATCGGCGGTGCAAACGTGAGCCGCGCGTCCGCGTTGTTGGCCTCGCGGATCGTGCCGCCATTGAGCAGCAGCGGCGAGTTGAGGACGAGACCATCGGTGGCCAGGTCGCCAAGCTGCACGGTGTAGGTGAAGACCAGGTTCGTGGAGCCACTGCCCGAGGCATAGCTGGCATTCACGGTGCCCGAACCGAGGGTGAGGCGCAGTTGCGGCAGGCCCGTGACATTCAGGACGGCACCGAAAGTGACCGTGAAGTTCAGCACGCTGCCGACCGGGTAGGCCCCATTGGCCGGCACCGTCAGCCGCGTGACCGAGGCGGCCGGGCGGACCGTGATGGTGAAGGTGTTCGTCGCCTTGTCCACGCCCCCGTTCGCCACCCCGCCGCTGTCCTGGGCGACGACCGTCACCGTCGCCACCCCGTTGGCATTGGTGGCTGGAGTGAACGTCAAAGTGCCGTTCGCGGCGATGGCCGGCTGGCTGCTGAACAGGCCGCTGTTGTTGTTGGCGGTGGAGAACGCGACCGTCTGGCCCGCCTCGTCCGACGGGCCAGTGACGATGTTCGTGGTGAAGTTGGGAACGCTGGTGGTTCCGGAGTTTTCGAAGACCGTGAGGTCCGGCGTCGTGGCCATCACGCGGACATTATCCAACTGGAATGAGCCGCTCCCGGCATCCCCGAACGGAATGTCAGTGAGGAAGGCGAGCCGGATGGACTGCCCCGCAAAGGCCACCAAGTTCAGCGTGACCGGCGTGCTGGCGACTTGCAGCGCGAAGTCGTTCGGCGCGACGGCAACCAGGTTCGTCGAGAACAGTTCGGCTCCACCACCCGCCGGCTGCACGCTCACGCGGAAGGTGCGGTTGCTCGTCGCGGCGCTGCCGAAGGTGTTCCAGCCCGCGCGGTAGGCGAAAGTCAGCGTCGCCGAACCCGCCGTGGGCAGGGTCAGCTCCTGCGCGATGGAGATGCTCCCGGCGTTCGCCCCGCTGAAGCCGTGCGACGCCGACTTCGTGCCGTCCGTGGCCAGCGTGTTGAAGAAGCCCAGGTTGAAGCCATTGGCCCGCACGGCCAGGGACGGCGAGGCATTGGCCGTGTCCGCCACCAGCCAGCCCGTGAAATCCCCGGTCTCGAAGCTGCCATTGCTGATCAGGTCGGTCAGGGTGTTGATCGGCCGCAGGACGAAGGTGGGCGCGTCATTCACCGCCAGCACCGTGATGGTGAACGTGTTCGTGGCCCGGTTCGCGCCGCCATCCGCGGTGCCGCCGTTGTCTTGCGCGATCACCTGCACGTTCGCAACGCCGAAGACGTTGGGCGCGGGCGTGAACGACAACGTCCCGTTGAGCGCGATGCTCGGCGGCACACTGAACAGCGCAGCGTTGTCGTTGCTCGTCGTGACGTTGGTCACGCTCTGGCCGGACTCGTTGACCGGACCCGCCGTGAAGCTGGCGAAGCCGCTCGCTGCATAAGCCCCGCTGTCTTCCAGCCGGACCACGTTGTTGGTCGCCAGCGTTATCGCCGGCGCATCGCTCACCGCCAGCACGGTGATCGTGAAGGTGTTCGTGCTCTTGTCCACGCCGCCATTGGCCGTGCCCCCGTTGTCCTGCACCACCATCGTCACGGTCGCCACCCCGTTGGCGCTGGCCGCAGTGGTGAAGGTCAGCAAGCCACCGGTGCTCACGCTGGGCTGCACGCTGAACAAGCCCGGGTTGTTGTTGCTCGTCACGACATTGGTCACGCTCTGGCCCGACTCGTCCGCCGGCGCACCGCTGAAACTGGCAAGGGCGCCGCCATAGGTGCCGCTGTCCTCGAACACCACGACGTTGTTCGTCGCCAGGGTGATGGTCGGGGCGCTGTTCACCGCCAGCACGGTGATCTTGAAGGTCTGGGCGGCGCTGGTGTCCACGCCCCCGTTGGACGTGCCGCCGCTGTCCCGCACCGCCACGCTTACTGTGGCCACGCCGTTGGCGTTGGCCGCCGGGGTGAAGCTCACCGTGCCGTTCGCCGCGATGGCCGGCTGGCTGCTGAAGAGGCCGTTGTTGTTGTTGCTCACGACGAACGTGACCGTCTCGCCCGCCTCGTTCGCCGGGCCGGTGACGATGTTCGTCGCCAGATTCACCATGGAGTTCACCCCAGAGTTTTCATAGACCATGAAGTCGGGCGTCGTGGCCGTGAGCCGCACGTTGTCCAACTGGAAGGAGCCATTGCCCGCGTCGCCCGCCGGGATGTCCGTGATGAACCCGACCCGGATGGACTGCCCGGCGAAGGCCGTCAGGTCCACCGTCACCGGCGTGTTGGTGGACTGGAAGCCGGCGGTATTCGGTGCAGCCGAGAAGACCGTCTGCGAAAGCAACTCAGCTCCGCCGCCTGCCGGTTGCACGGTCAGGCGGAACGTGCGACCGCTGCTGGCGGAGCTGCCGATCGTGCTCCACGCCAGCCGGTAGGTGAAGGCGAGCGACGCCACGCCGCCCGCCGCCACAATCACGTCCTGCGAGATGGCGATGGTTCCTGCGGCTGTGCCGCTAAAGCCGTGCGTCGCGGATTTCGTGCCATCGCTGGCCGAGGCGGTGAAGAAGCCCAGGCTTGCGCCGTTGGTGCGCACGGCCAGCGTCGGCGACGTATTGACCGTGTCCGACACAATCCAGCCGGTGAAGTCCCCCGTCTCGAAACTGCCGTTGTTGATCAGGCTCTGTGTGTTCGCCGCCCGCAACGCAAAGCTCGGCACGTCGTTCACCGGGTTCACCGTCACCACGAAGCTGTTCGTCAGCGAAAGCCCGCTCGGGTCAGTCGCACTCACCGAGACCAGACTGGTGCCGTTGCCGTTGGGCGCAAATGCCAGCGTCAGGTTCGTCCCCTGGGTGACCGTCGCCGTCACCAGCGCCGTGTTCGTGTTCCCCACCACGGCGAAGGTCAGTGCCGTTCCCGCCGTCTCCGCATCGCTGAAGAGCGCCGTCAGGTTTGTCACCAGATTGGGGGCGTCTTCATTTACCGTAAATGAAGGCACAGACAAGTAACGCACGATCACGATGCCCGAGCCGCCGGCCCCGCCAGCCCCGCTGTTCCTTGAGCCGCCGCCGCCACCACCTGTGTTGGGGGCGCCGGACATGGCCTCGATCGCGGGGTTGTTTGCTCCACCACTGCCGCCACCACCAATCCCACCGGCCGCGACGTTGAAATTGCCTTCGTTGCCACCGCCACCGCCGCCGCCGTAATAGGTCAGGATGCCCGAGATGGCGTTGGAAATGCCCGCACCACCGGCACCACCACGTTCGTCCGAGGGGCTGCCGGTTCGCACGCCGCCGAAACCGGGCGTGCCCGCACCGCCGCCGCCGGAACCGCCACCCCAGCTCCCACCGGGACCGGAGCCGCCCACGTTGCCATACGCGGTTCCACCCGTGCCTTGCGTGGCGCTGCCGCCAGTTCCCGTGTTGTCACGACCGGCACCACCACCGGATCCGCCAGCGGCCCCAGACCCCTGATTGGGACCACCAGCGCCGCCACCGAAACCAATCACCGTGCCAAAAACTGAGTTGCCGCCATTCGCGCCAGGATTGGCCGTGCCACCAGCTCCCACCGTGACTGGATAGCTGGTGGCGGACACGGCAAGATTGGTTGCGTAAACCACCCCACCACCGCCGCCACCGCCGCCGGCACCCGCGGAGCCGCCGCCGCCGCCAACCACCAGCACTTCCACGTTCATCGCGACCAGCGGTGTGAAAGTGGCCGCCCCAACATTCGTGAAGGTATGGACAATGTAGGCCCCGTTCGTCGTGATGATGCCTCCCGTTGCATTCGCCACCGGGTTGAAGGTCGGCGCGTCGTTCACCGGCGTCACCGTGATGGTGAAGGTCTGCGGTGCGCTCGCGTTCGTCCCGCCGTTGGCCACGCCACCGTTGTCCTGCGCGATGACGGTCACCGTGGCCGTGCCGTTGGCATTCGTCGCCGCCGTGAAGGTGAGCGTGCCCGCGGCATTGATCGCCGGCTGACTGCTGAAGAGCGCGTTATTGTTGTTCGTGACGGTGAAGCTCACCGTCTGGGCCGATTCATCCGCCGGACCAGCCGAGATGTTCGTGGCAAAATTCGCCACCGTTTGAAGGCCCGCATCTTCCACCACGCTGAGGTCGTAGAGACTCGTAGGTCCCGCCGAGGTGAAGAGCCCACCTGGGTTGTTCCCCGCCACCAGTTTGGCACCATCGGCGGAAGAGGCGACGGAGAACCAGTCCTGACTGCCTGACCCCGAATTACCCGTCCAGGTGACCCCGGAGTCCGTCGAGGTGTAAATTAGTTGATTCCTGGCCACGGCTGCCAGCCGGGTCCCATCGGCGGAGGAGGCAATGCTCGTCCAGCCCCGATTGGTCTCCCGCGCCGTCCAGGTGGCCCCGGAATCCGCCGACGTGTAAATCTGGCCGTTGAGTTCCACGGCCGCGAGTTTGGTCCCGTCCGCCGAAGAAGTGACCGCCCACCACAGCCGGCTGCTGTCCCGGGCCGTCCACGTGACGCCTGAGTCCGTCGAGGTGTAAATCTGGCCGTTTTGCACGGCGGCCACCAGCTTCGTGCCGTCAGCCGAGGACGCGATGGCACCCCAATTCCGGCTGCCCGACCCGCTTTGGGCCGTCCACGTTACTCCGGAATCCGTTGACGTGTAGATCAACCCGTCAAACACCACGGCAGCGAGTTTCACGCCATCGGCCGAGGAGGCAACCCTATACCAATTCCGTCCACCGTCCCGCGCCGTCCACGTGACGCCCGAATCCGTGGAGGTGTAGGGCTGCCCGGTCAGGGCGACCAGCTTTGTGCCATCGGCGGAGGAGGCCACCCCGGTCCAGTTCTGGCTGAGCGATCCGGTTTGGGACGTCCAAGTCACCCCCGCGTCGGTCGAGGTGGCAATGTAGCCGGTCTGCGGTATCGCCACCAGCTTGGTCCCGTCGGCCGAAGCGGCCAGCCCCACCACCACGGAACCGAGGTTGGTTCGTGTGTTCCACGTCGCACCAGCGGGGCTGGTCGTGCCCGCCGGCAGGGCGAAGTTCGGCGGGTCGTTTACCGGCAACACGTTGATTAAAAAATTATTGGTCGCGGACGACCCACCAGCGTCCGTTGCTTTCACGCTGAGCTGGCTTATGCCGCTGCGGTTGGCCGCGAACGCCAGCGTCAGATTGGTGCCCTGGGTGATCGTTGGGGTCAGCAGTGCCGGATTGGAGTTCCCCACCACCGCGTAAGTCAGGCTTCCGCCGACACTCTCCAAATCGCTGAAGTAGGCCGTCAAGTTGGTCACCAGGCTGGCCGTGTCTTCAACCACGGTGATTGGGGCCAGGCCCTGGGAGAGAAGCAATTTGCCGGTGTCAAAATCCCCAATGATCAACCGGCCGTGGAGATGATCATACCCAAGGAAGGTCGGGTTGCCGAACGCTCCGGTGGATGCGGTGCTTCCGACTGCCCAGATGCCAGAGCTGTTGTAAACCAGGTCACCCGTGGCCAGGTTGTAGGCCTTGAGATTGCCGCCGTGTAACCGATACAAATAAAATCCATCGAACGCCAGGCCATGTTCGTCCGACGTGCCGGAGTCGTTAATGGTGTAATCACTGTCCCAAGTAAGCGTCAATCCGTCGCCGGAGACGGTATAAAGCCGAACCGTCACGGAACCACCACTTGGCACCCCAATGACGCCGAGCCTCCCGTCAGGACTGTCAAACAGGTTGTAGCTCATCCAAGGGTTACCGATCAGGCGAGGATGGGTTGCGTCCACGCTGACAGCGGTGCGGGTCCATGTGTTGGTTGAAATCCGGTAGATGCCGCTTGCTTCGTGCGTATAAAGGTAGCCGTTGGCAAATGCCATTTGGCAGTTGGCCCCGGGCAGGTTGGCGAGGTTGGTGGAAGAAACCTTGGTCCCGTCGAACTGATAGATGCCGATCGTCGAACCGCCCTTGTTGACGTAAAGGTAAACTCCATCGCTCGCCACCCCCCTTAGCGCAAACGTCCCATCACTGGGAGTGGTCACGCTGGATGACGCCAAGGGCGGAAACAAAGCCGCACTCAGGGCTGTCGGCGGGTCATTCACGGCTGTCACCGTGATGGTGAAGGTCTGCGGTGCGCCCGCGTTTGTCCCCCCGTTGGCCGTGCCGCCGTTGTCCTGGGCGATGACGGTCACCGTGGCCGTGCCGTTGGCGTTGGCTGCCGGCGTGAAGGTGAGTGTGCCCGCCGCGCTGATCACCGGCTGGACGCTGAAGAGCGCGTTGTTGTTGTTCGTAACGGTGAAGCTCACCGTCTGCGCCGACTCATCCGCCGGACCGCCGGAGATGCCGGCCAAAAAGTTGTTCATCGTGATCGGTCCGGAGTCCTCCGACACGGTCAACACATAGGGGCCGGTCGTGGGCGTGATCTTGCGGATGCGATTGTTGCCGGCGTCCGCGACATACACGTTGCCCGAACGGTCAATGGCAAGTCCGAGGGGATTGGAGAATTTCGCGGAGGCGATCACCCCATCGACGTAGCCTCCGGAGGAGCTCAAGGTCGTTACCACCCCGCCGGCCGTGACCTTCCGGATGCGACCGTTCCCGGTATCCGCTACATACACATTGCCCGCCGGGTCCACCGCCACCCCCCAGAGCGCACCGAACTGCGCCGCTGTTCCCGTGCCATCGGTGAAGCCATACGTCGAGCCAGCCAGCGTGCTCACCTCGCCAGCCGGCGTGATCTTGCGAATGTGGCTCTGGCTGATGTCGTTGCCGTATTCGGACACATACACGTTGTCCGCGCTGTCCACGGCCAGTCCGAGAGGATTGTCAAACTTGGCCGCTGCGCCCGTGCCATCGGTGAACCCCCGCGTCGAGCCGGCCAGGGTAGTGACTACGCCGGCGGGAGTGATCTTACGAACAAGATGATTGCCGTAATCCGCTACATAGATGTTACCCACGCTGTCGGCCGCCACGGCGTAGGGATTATTAAACTGAGCCGAGCTTCCCGTGCCGTCAGCGGAGCCGGCAGTGGAACCGGCCAACGTGGAAACGGTCCCCGCTGGCAGCGCAAAGCTCGGCGGGTCGTTCACCGGCGTGACCGTGAGTGCGATGGTGTCCAAATCCGCCGGCGCGGTCTGCCCCACGAGGGCCATTTCCCCAATCACCACATAGCCCACATTGACCCCGGTGGTCCCAGTGATGACAAACCGGTGGTATTTGTAGGGCGCGTTGTTGGCAAAAGTGAACGCGCTCATACCGCTCGTGACAATCGTGCCGCTGGTGAGGTCAATGTTCGTCCGCGTATCGAGCACCGTCCAGGTGCTGTCGTCGTTGGAGCCTTGAAACGTCCAACTGCTTGGCTTGTGATCGTTGAGACTTCGCCCCGACATGTAGTAGGAACTGATTACCTTTGGGTCCGGCGCGGTGATCTTAAAAATAAACGGATTGGCCCCTGAAGGACTGAACCCCGCCGAATGAGATTCCGTCGTGGTGCCATCGAACGCCTTGTCCGGTGTCCGGCTGTCGCCCAAAATCGGATCGGCAGTGTAAGTGAACCCCGCCACCGGCCCATACTCGGCGCCGACCCCGAAAGCCAGGCTGGCCAGATCGTTGGTGGTGAACACCGTGAGCGCATCGCTGCCGCTGTAGTTCGTAGCTGCCCGGTAGCTCAACGTCGCCAGCGCGGCGTTCACTTGCGCCTTGGTCCCCGTGAGGGTCAGCGTCGCACTGCCGTTCGCCCCGGCGCTGATCGCCGCTCCACCGCTCAGGCTCACGGTTAGTGTGCCGTGCAACACCGTCAGCGTGGTCGTCGTCACATTGCCGTCCACGTCCTCCACCGAGATCAGATTTGCGCCGGTAAACGCGAGCACCGTGTCCTCGGCCACCGTCTGAGCTCCCGGCACGGTGTTCACGGGGGCGGTGGCCGCCCTCGTGCTAACGTGCGTTGAACACAGGACCGCGGCAAGCACGGTGCGGGCGAAGAAGTTGCGCGGACGAGCCAGAAGATTGGCCAGGAGGATTCTCATGGAACGTGCTGAGAGGTCGGAGCGGTTGGGGAGCCGGCCAGCAACGTCGGCTGGTGCTGGACGCCATCGGGATAAAAGTGGCGGGTCACGACCGCGCCATGGTTCATCAAGGCCTCGGCCTTTAGATATCCGCTGGGGTGCCAGGCGCGGGAGATGCCATGGGGCTGGCCAGCCTCGAACTCAGCCTCGGCGACAAGAGTCCCCTGCTCTGTCCACTGGCGATAGGTGCCTTCCTGTTTGCCCGCGATGAGCCAGCCCTCCGAACGCTTCCGGCCATTCGGGTGCCAGGTCGTGCGCACGCCCTCGGGCAGTCCGTGCGAAAAATGTTCGCTGACTTCCACGACTCCGTTGGTGAACCGGCCTTCGGACAAGCCGTGCAATTGCCCGTAAACCACCGCCGACCGCAGGCTCACGGCCCCGCCTTTGAAGTGATCCGTCACCCAGCCGGTGAACGGAGTCGTCTCGCTGGGGCGGTAAAGCCGTCCCAGGCGCTGCTCCAGGCGAAAACGCGCCACGGCGGGGGGAGCGGTCTCCGTGGCCTCGGCCTCCACCAACACCCGCGAAGACGCGTGGGTCGCCACCCCCACCGCGCAGGCCAGCGCCAGCAGACAAAGCAGCACGCTCGCGCGCGGCGCAGTCGAGGCAGGTTCGGGAAGGCGTAAATCCATCGCACGAGCGGCTACTGCAACATGAGGCGGAAGTAAGCGGGTGGCAGTTCGGTGGTTGGAGCCGGGACTTCCAGCCGCACGTTCTTCACCGCGTCGGTCTGGAAGCTCTCACGCGCCACGGCGGCGGCTCCTTCGGCGGGAACCCGGAACGAGATCGCCTTCCACGTCTTCAAATCGGTGGAGCCGAGCAGCGTGTAAGTGCGACCGGTGACGGCGAGAAACTCGAGCTGAGGAACACCCTGGTTGAAGCCGACAATGCTCAGGGCAAAGCCCAGCTTCGGGTCAATCGCATACGTCCCCGCGTAGTAGGTCTGCAGGTAAGTCAGGCCGTTGCCGGCGTCGCCGGTGGGGTTGACCTTCGAGAGATCGGAGTTGATGAGCCGCTGCCAGGCGTCGGGCAGGCCATCGCCATTGCTGTCCTCGCCCAAGGTGAGGTTGAGCCGGGTGCGCTGGCCGGGCTGGCCGAGTTGGGAGTAGTCGCCCCGCATCTCAATCGGGAGGTAGGTGACGCCGCCGACGCGCACCTTGATGCGGAAAGGCACCGTGGGCTGGAGCGCCGAGGGCTGGTAGGGCGCGGCCATGAGGCCGCTGTCCATGGGCACTTCGAGCCGGTAATTCGCCGCCGTCTCGATGCCGGGATTCACGACGGTCTTGACCTGCACACCACTGGACGTTTCCAAGATGACCTCGGCCCCGGAGGAGATGGGTGCGCCGTATTCGTCACGCAACATGCCGTAGAAGAGATGGAACGGCGCGGGCGGATAGGCCCCGACCGGGCCGTTGGCCAGGGTGAGCCCAACGAGCAAGACCAGAGCAAGCCAGCTCCGGCAGCGGACTCCGGGGGAGGAGGGAGGATGGTTCATGGAATAACCGGGTGCGCGCTAGTTGCCCGAGTAGGAGTAGGTGATGAAGTAGAGCTTGATATCGGTGACCGTCTGAATGAGGCGCGAAAGCCCCTCCTTCGGGTCGGCGAGCAAGGTGTCGCCGGGGATCACCAGCTTCCACTGGCTGTTCCAGACCGAGCGTCCGATGAGGCGGCGGTTGGTGAACTGGGAGAACTGCAAGGCCGCACCGGAGTAGATGCCGGTCTCAAACGGCTGGGTGGAATCCGTCGGCCGGAACGCTTGATGTTTGCGGAGGGTGAACAACGGCTCCGTCAACGAATCGGCCGACTGATAGAAGTTCTTCGTTGAGAAACCGGAGCCGCCGATGTTGAAGGGCAGCGGGATGGCCACGTCATCCACCTTCCAGCTCCGCAGATCGCTGGTGTCACCCAGCGGCGGACTGCGCATGGTGTCCACGCCCACCGGGATGAGATAGACGTAGGGATTGGCCGCGAGCGCCTGCGGGTCGAGGAAGGCCAGGTTCGGGTCCGCCGTGTTGTTTTGCCCGGGATAGTTCATGCCCCGATACCCCTCCAATGCGACGCCGACGGAATGAATCTTCGTGGCGAAATAGCTGCGGTGGAACTCGGCATCTCCCGCAGCCAAGGCCTTGCCAAACAAGCTCTGCCCCTGGTTGATGGAGGTGCTGAAGGTGATCACGATCCCCGGCACCGGCAGACCATTGCCGGAGTCCACCTGCTGGCAGTAGCGGCGCACATCGGCGTCTTCGAGAATGTTCTCCATGCGGCTGCTCTGCAGGTAGTCCTGCCAGGCGGAAAGGCCGTTGGTGTCAGGCAGAATGCGCAAATTGCCGGTGCGCAGCGAGGCGAGCGTGTTGTAGGCATCAGGCGAGTTGAAGCCGAGGCGGCTCTTGAGCACATCAAAGTCCGCCTTCATCTCGGCCAGCGCGCTGGAAATGCCGGGATCACCGGTGTCACTGCCGGCGAATTGCGGCTCGCCATCACGCACCACCCCCAGCGCGCGGCTGCTGACGATCCGATCCAAAAAGGCGCGCCCCGTGTCCGTGCCCAGCAAGCCGGTCTCGTAGTCGTAGGCGTTGGCGGCGAGGAAGGCATAGCGCGCGGCCAGATCGAACAAGGCCTTGTAGCGCTCCAGCTTTTCGTTGCGGAAGATGCGGAAGGCGGCATCCCGCGTGCGGAAACCCTGGACCACGGCGGCGGTGCGCTGACGGGAGATTTCACGCTCAACCTGCAGCCGCTCGCCTTTGGCGACGAGCGAGCTCACGGCGCGCTGCGCATCGTCGTAAACCTGCAGGGCCTGGTTGATGCCATACGCCTGCCCTTGCAAATCGCCCAGGGCGTTGGCCAGCTCATTTAGCGCCTCAATTCTTTCCTGGGTTCTTTGGGTGGGGCGGATGTTGTTGAAGTCGACGCCGACTGCCGCTGCGTCGGTGGCCGCCCGCAAAGCGGTGACAACCGCCGCCCGGGCAATCGCAAGCCCGTCCACGGTTTTCGTTATCACCAGCCCGGCCGCTTCAATGGCAGAGCGTCCGGCTGAGGTCAGGTCGCCACCTGCGGCCAGTCCCGCGATGACCGATTTCGGGAAGGCTTCCATGGTAAGGTTGGAACTCTCCTCAATGTCATCCTTGATCGAGTCCTGAACAGTTTGGAAGAGTTCATTCGCGCGCTCCACGTTTGCCGTGGCTTGCTCCGCAATCGCCAGCCCACGCTCAAATCCTGTGACCTTGTCCTCCGCAGCCTGTCCCGCCTTGAAGGTCCGCACCATGACATCGAGGCTGTCCTTGGCTCCTTGGGCGTTATCCAGCGCCTGCAATAGTGCGGAGCGGGCCTTGATCACCTCCGAAATCGCCTGCTGAACCCCGCCGGGGCTTCTCCGCCGACTGGTCCAGGTCTTGGGTTTGTCGAAGTAGCCGTGCGGCGCCAGCGTGTATTCGATGTAGTTGGTTCCGTTCTCGCCCAGATCCAGAAAATCAAACCCGTTCTTGCCGCTTGTCTGTCCGCCTACGAACCCCGAGGGAAAGTCCTGCACGTCGAGCCGGAACGTGACGGATTCAGTCGGATTCAGGAGGCCGCCAAAGGTCAGCTCCGGCGTCTCCACGTAGGCGTAGTGGAACAGGTCCGGCCCTTCATAGCCCTGCTTGTAGGTCTTGCCGGCACCGATGTCGTCGGGATACGGCGTGCCGTAGATTTCGATCAACGCGTTGGTGAACGCCAGTTCCTGCTCGGCCAGCGTGGCTCGCAGATCAGCCAGCGAATCCTCCTCGGAACGCATCAGGCGGGTCACGTCCTTGGTGTCGTCGAACGCGGCCAGTGCGTTGTTCAAGGCGAGCTTTGCGCGGTCATAGACCTGCTCGAAGTGGGGCTTCGGGATTTCGCCCACGACCTGGCTGGGGTTCAAATCAAAGGCAATGCTGCCCTCGGTCACTCCGAGCGGCGTGAGCCGGCCTTCGGCGTTGTCGGTCGCCGCCTGCAAATCCGCCAGCGTGGTCGCCAGCTCGCGCAATTCCGGCACCGTGGTGCGGTCCACCTTCTGGATGCCCTCGTGGCTGGGGTCCGGGTCCACCTCAGGGAGGATGGCATTGCCGACCACCCAGTTGAGCAACGCGCCCTGGCCCGTGCGGGAAGCCCATTGGTCCATGCCCCAATGCCGGACGATGTTGGTCGTCGTCGTGCCGTTCAGCACCGTCCGGGAGGAGACGCGGTTGGTGGCGAAGGATTCCCAGCCGCTGGTCCGGCCGGGCGTGTAATCCTTCCGCCAACTGAGGTCGAAGATCTGCCGGCCTGTGCGGGCCACGGCCACGGCGGCGCTGGCGAACTTGCGCTCATCCAAGTAATCCACAGTCACCGGCTGGCCCAGGACCGTCACGGCTTCCACGCGCGGCACCCAGTCGAAGTTCGGGTTCGTGAGCAGGCTGTAATAGCCCTTCAACGCCGTGAGGTAGTGTCCGTAGGCGTCACCGTGCCCTTGGGGATACAGCTTCGCGGCATCGACGGCGTCGGCCTTGCCGTCGGAATTCTGGTCGAGAATGTTGTAATTGAGCGCGTAGATCACCTCGCCGGCGTCAATGCCACGCGTGAAATTCCATACCAGCCGGTTATAGACCGGCGCAATCTGCACCCCCGGCAGCGCCACGTCATCACGACCGCGCAGCAGCGCCAGTTCCTCTTCCAGCAGCGTTGGCACCTGCCCCTTGAATGCGAAAAGTGCCGTGGCGATGTCGCCGTAGGTTTTGTCCTTTGTCCCGATGCCGATGGTCGGGTTGGCCGCGTCCGCGTAAGCCTCGTTGCCCACAAGCATGTAGAGGTCGTTCAGGTAGCCGGCCGCCAGCAGCAGCGCATCGTTGGCCGGACCGAAGTTGATGCCGGCCTCCACGCTGAGGTTGCGGCCACGGTTCAACACGGTCTCGTAAATCTCAATGAGGCCGTAGTTGTTGATGTTCTCCATGTTCAGCGCGATGTCGCCCTCGTAGCGCTTGCCCGCCTGGGTGAGCAGGCTCACGTCCGTGTTCACGCTGTTGTTGTAGAGGTCGGTGACGCGCTGGCCGAACGGGTTGATCTGCGCCAGCACGCGCTTGATCCAGCCCTCGGCGAGCTGCGGCGCGGTCCAGTCCGACCATTGGTTGAGCAGCGGATGCGCCGCATTCTTCGGCCGGTAACGCATGACCAGCCAGTTGTCCACGAGGGTCTGGATGCCACTGCCGCCGAGGGTGAAGCGCTTGATGTCCGTGCCATTGGTCAGGGCTTGATAGCGGCTCATGGTCGCATCCGTCACGGGCGGGAAGCCGTCCACCGGCGGAGCGATCTTCCACTCGTATTCGTATTCGGCGAACTTGCCGCCCAAGTCCGCCGTGTGCTCGAAGGTGATCAGTTCGTTCAGCGGGTTGGCGGACGGCAGCACCTTGATCTCACCCCGATAGAGCGAGCCGGTAACGCGCAGGACATACATGGAAACCGGCTCACCGGCGGGGGTGAAGGCCGCGCCGTCGCCCACGACGACCGAGACATATCCCTGGCCCGGACCGGCAGCGCTCAAGGCGTAGCTGTCCACCGCCGTGTTGTCATTGGTGATGGCGATCAGTTCGCTCACCCCGCGCGAAACCGTGACCCCGGTGTTGGTGTTGACGATGAACAGCCCGGGCACGCTCGGGTTTTCAAAGAACGTCTCCACGGTCGCCGCCAGACCGTTGATGGCGCTGTCCCAGTTCTGCTTGTCCGCCTCCGGCTGGGGCGGGCACAGATTCTTCACCGTGGCGAGGTCCGAGCCGGCGAGCACGTTAAGCAAAAGATATTTCTCCCCGAACAACTCGTTCTTGAACTCGCCCTTGAAGACCAGGCTGCCCTTCGGCCCGCGCACGGGGTCAAAGAAGAAGCGCTGCGCCAGGTGTGGCGGCAGGTTCGGGAAGTAGGTCTTGCCCTGATAACTCTCGGCGCGAACGGTGGCGGGAAGCTGCGACAGGCCGTCGGCAGCGCTGGCCTTCAACGCAAAGACCTTCTCCCGCGTCGGGTCGTGCAGGATGACGGCGGCATTGGCCACCGTGATGTTCGTGGCGATCGACTGCTGATAGAGCACTTGGGCACTGGTCTGGCCGCGGATGGCTGGCCGGCCCGCATTGGCCTCGGTGAGCGTCTCGCCAAACGCAACGACGGGCGCGTTGGCCGGCCACACTGGCCGGTAAACAATGTCCAAAGCGGCGTCGGCTGAACTTTTGCCATTGCCGGTGAATCCGTTGCCCACCCGGGTGCGGAGATAGGGGACAATCGTCCCCACCGCCGGAGGATTCACCTCGCTCGGCCAGGCAAAGCCCTCCTGGGTCTTGTAGTAAAACCGCATTTTGAAGGAGTTCGTCCCGGCAGCGGCTTCCGCCAGTTGCGGCGGCCGGCCGAGCAGATTGTTCACGTTCAGCGCCGGCTGCTGGCCGGGCGTGGAGCTAAGGGTGAGGTTGACCGAGGCGGTGGCCCCGTCCGCATCGGTGACATTCAGCGTGTAGGAGCCGCTGTTGGCGGTCAGCGTGCCATATACGGCCAATCCGTCCCTTAGCTGCCCAAACGCAAGCCCGGCCGGCAGTGGAGTAGCCGGAGCAACGGTCGGCACCAACGAGCCGATACGCCGCGACGTGTGGATGTAGTTGGTGAAACTGGAATTGAGCGCGCCGCCTGCGGTCACGTTCGTCACGAAATTATTCTGGACCAGATTGTAAGTGCCCGCCGCCAATGCCGGCAGGCCGGCATGCAACCCGCGCAACACCCAGAAGCCCTGCTTGCGGTCAAGGTAGGTGAACCGGCTGTAGTTGGTGTAATCCGCCTTGGCGCTGGCTGACAGATTGTTCCAGTTGACCGGCAGGTCTCCCGCCGTCGCCGAGGTCTCGAAGTTGTAGTTGGTCGTGTAAACACTCGTGGCCGAGGCGGTGATGGTTTCCACCGGGGCCGGCAGGAACGGCAGCGGCATGGGCGCTTGCAGCTGCTTGCCCGCCTCGACCACGTAATCAAACACAATCCCGGCCGAGGCCTTCTCGCGTGACACCTTGAAGGCGCGCATGGCCGGACGGCCGTCAGACTCCGTGTAGTCCAGCAGCACGTAGGGCATGGAGGAATAACCAGCGCCACTGGTAATGTTCAGATCATCCCGCAACGCGTAGGCCTGGCCGCCGATCATCACTGCGTGCTCCTCGTTGGGGTTGTAGCCGGGCAGGGCCGGGTCGTTCTGGGTGTAAATGGTTCCTTTGGCCTGCAGGCTGGTGAGCGCGCCGCTCCCCGCATTGCTTGCCATGATGATCTCGCTGGCCGTGGAGTCCGGCCAGGCCAGCGTGTAGCGCCCGATGACGGCCGGCCAGTAGATTGCCTTGAAGCCGTTCTCGGCATTCTTCACCGCGTTTGTTCCGTTCCTGCGGAACCACCACACTTCCAAAACATTTTTGTCCTGGATTGCGTTGACCGGAATGATAGCTCCGAGGTTGGCCGCATCAAACCCAGCGACAAAGGGGTCCTGATAGGCCAGGGGATGGAAGGAGATCCCATTGGTTTGCAGGATGTAGCCGGCCAGCCCGCTTTGTTCGCCCGTCGGTGGATTGATGCGGTCGCCCACATAGGTGGTCTGGGAGACATAGCGGGGCGCGTCACTTTGAGCCAGCGCGGCAGAGGTGAGCGTCGCGCCGCCGAAGAGGGTCATGTGCCGGTTGTTGCCGCTGCTGTCGTAGGCGACGGTCCCGCCCTCGTCGAAGGTGAACTGAACCTGCAAGCCCGCCGTGCCCGCCGGATAGCCGTTGGTCAGCATGGCCTGCTGCAATTGTTCCGGCGTCCGGGCCGTGGACCAGATGCGGAAGCTGTCGATCTGCGCCTTAGCCCCGGGAGTGCCGCCCCAACTGGTTTGGCCGACGTAGTTCAGGGTGCGGTTCACGTTGGCCGGAGCCACCGCGATGCCGCTCACGGTGGCGACACCGTTGACGTAGATGGTCAGGTTGGACGTGGCGCCGTCATAGACCGCCGCCAGATGCGCCCATTGATTGATCGGCAGCACTGTGGGCGAGAGGATGGAGGCGGAGGATGTTCCGGCGAAGTGGGCCGATTGGGGCTTCCCGGAATTGCCATCGGACAAGAGGAGGAGAACATTGTTGTTCTGCTGCCCATTGCCGAAATCCATCAGCCGCGCGTAGGTTCTGATCTCTGTGATGTTCACCCACGATTCGACGGTGTAGCTGCCACCGGTGAAATAAACCCCGCTGGGCAGTTGCCCGTAGCCCGTCCCGTCGAGTGTCAGTGTGGAAAGCCGTCCCGGGCGAGCGGTTACACCCGTGACATCCGCCAGTGCGCCCCGCTGCAAGGTCGTGCTCAGGGTGGATAAAACGCGCTCAAACGCCACCCGCTCGCCCGCGTTGAACCGCAACAGCGCGCGGTGCACCGGCTGACTCGCGTCCAGCCAGGTGTAGAACTGCGAGCGCTCGTTCAGGAAGCCGCGGGTTTTGTCCAATGGGTCTTGGTATTGCAGCGCCGGGGCGTTGTCCGCCGGCAGCGTAACTGCGGTGTTCGCCGCTTCGGCCTGCGTCGGCACTAACGGGCGCACGTAATGGCTGTAGCGCGCAGGATCCTCCGGCCAGACCTGGGTGTAGCGGTTGAAGAGCAACGGCCAGCGCAGGCCCTCCACGCCCGCCTCCAGCCAATGGACGAGCACATCGTTCCGGTTCTGCGTTTCCTTGACCGCGTAGTAGTCCGTGCGACCGTTGCTCCCCAACGGATCCTGATACAGGAACTGGTCGCCCACCCCGATCAGCACGGGCGACGGATCCAAGTCCAAATCCGGCCGACGGTCCGCATAAGCAGTGATTGTCTCACCCAGTTCGGTGGTGATGTCCACCGGCACAGGCTGCTTGAGGACATCCAAGATTTCGAAGCCCAGATGCCGACGAGCGTTGCCTCCGGTCGGGTCGCCAAGCAGTTCCAGAAACACGCGGCCTTCCTTGTTATAGGCGAGGATCAGCCCCTGACCGTTGTCATACCAGGCCGTGCGCAACTCCTGAAGTGCGGCGTTGGTGCTGCCCTCCGTGAAACTGGAACTGCCGATCTCCGCAAACTCAACGGCATTCGTGCGCGGGAAGGCTGAGTTGTAATGGAAGTAAACCGCGCCGACGCGCGCCGTGGGCACGGACACCGGCTTGCCCGTCGCGCGGAAGGTCTTCTCGGTCCAGTAGAGTTTGCGGGGTGTCTTGGCTGCCACACCGGACACGACGTAGCCCGCGTTGGTCAGGGCGTAGTCCAACCCGCCGATCGTGGCTTTGTTTGGCCCGCTCAATGTGCCGACGGCTGGATCCGTCTTGCGCCACACGACTTGGATGGGGCCGGGCTGAGTGGCGAACACCTGCTGCGCATGCGGGCTGAAGTAATACCCGGCCGGGGTCGTGGTCGCTCCGATAAAGACATGGCCGTTGGTCGAATATGGCTCCGCTGCCCAGTAAGTGTTGGGCTGCGGCAGCAAGTTACCAGCCTCATCGGTCAGCGGTGGCGAGATGATCGCCCCGAAATTGAAGGCCGACAGCCGACCGAACGTGGGCGCACCAGCCTGCGAGGCACGCAGCACATATAGGACCGTCCCGCCGGACTCGGCCCGGGGCAGATTCAGGTTGGCCGAGCCGGCGTTCTGCTCAAAGTTCTTGCCGGGCGAAAGCGTTGCACTGGTCTTGGGGAGCACCACCGCGCCATAGGTCACGATACCCCGGAACTGGTAGAGCGAGGCGGTGTCCGTCTGATTCACCAGGCGGCCGTCGGAGCCGGTGACGCTGCTCTGCGGCGGCTTGCCCGGGCTGCCGCGCAGCGAGTTGTAGTTCACCCCGCGTTCCGTGCTGTCCGTGGAATACAGCTCCTGCGAGAGGTCTTGCAGGACCTGGGCAGGCGCGGACAAGGCCAGGCACGCCAGCAAGACCCACCCAAGCCCGGGGGTTGAAGGGAGGAATTGATGCTTCATAGGTCAGGCCATCTGCGTCGGTTGGCGAATCGCAGCACTTCCAAATCAGTTGCTCTTGTATTTCTTGATGATGCAATGACAGGAACCCCCGCCAGGGAAGTTAATCGAGTCAGACCCGCTTCCACCCGTCAGAGTGCCCTTCATGCGAAGCGTATATGTGCTGCCGCCATCGAGCAGGAAAGTCTGGCCGACGAACGTGCTGCCCTGTGGTCTTCCCGTTAATGCTGATGATGAATCATCGGTCAGCTCGTCGTTGACCGTCCATACGACTGCCCCAAAGTCATCCGTGGACCAGTCAACAGTTACATTGTAGGCCAGCTCCCACTTTTCACCCGCCGGAACGGTGACTGTGCAGAGATAAAACGTCGTGTTTTTGGATGTTTGAGCCGCCCTATACCAATCCGCTGGGACGTTATCCTGTCTGCCTACCCCTCCGCTGGTAGTTGTCTGAGACACTCCGGCTACCGGAGTGGAATTGGCCGTCTTTGCGGAAAAGCGACTCATGCTGTAAGCCACCAGCGTCGGCGTGCCGGTGATCTTGAAAGAATTCGCCACGACCCCGCCGCTTACTTCCAATTTGGCCGAGGGGGCCGCAGTGCCGATGCCCACGTTGCCGGACCCATCGATACGCATCCGCTCCGTGACGTCGTTCGCCGTGGACACTTCGCCAAATATGATTCCCCCCCCGCCCCCGCCTTTCTGATTCAGCAGCCAGGTCTGTCCTCCGATGGCGGTGGGCCGGTTCCACTCCAGGAAGGCACCCTGATCGTGGACCGTGGACGATCCCATGGCATTGAGGAAGCCACGGCTAAACACATTGCCTAGCAATACGGCACCACCACCATCCCGGGCGACGATGGCACCCGGGGTATTGTTAGGGGTGGCCGTGGTGCGGGCATTGTCCAGCGTGCCGGAGGTGATCTGGCTGGCATTCAGGCTGGTGAGGTTCGCCCCATTGCCGCTCAGATTGGCTGCGGAAAGGTTGCCGCTGGCCGAGATGTTTCCGCTCGCGGTGATGCTGCCGGAGGTGATGGTGCCGACGGCCGTAAGATTGCCCCCGTTGATGGCGAGCGAACTGGCACCAGTGAGGGGATCCACCAATTGCGTCGCAGTCCGGGCATGCACGGCATAGGGCGCGGGCAGGAACCGCAGCCGGGGCGCGACGTTCACCCCGTCCACGGTCAACTGGAGATACCGGTCGGAGACATCACTGCTCCCGGAGAAGACAGAGGTGAGGTCCGCGTTGAACGTCTCCTGCCCCACCTGGCTGCCCTCGCCCAGCAGCACGCTGAAGTGGCCCTTGTCCAGCGTCACGACCTGCTGCGCGCTCCACTTGAGGTTGCCGGCGGTCGCTGCGTCGTAGATGCGGAAGATGATGGTCTTGTTCAACGGGGCCGTGTTGCCCAGCGGCACGCCATTGGCGTCCGTCAGGAAACCCTGGTAGGTGAGCTGCGTGGGTGGTTTGGCATCGGCGGCCCAAGTCAGGCGGCCCGGCGCAAGGCAGAGGAGCGCACCGCAGAGCGCGGCGAGGAACAGCGATGGATATTGCTTCATAGAGGTTTGCTTGGCTGGCTGGGAAACCCGGAACCTGGAAAAGGTGTTCATGGTTGAGCGCTTATTGCGTGGTGAGAGGGGAAATCGAGCTGATGCGTTGGAGGCTGAAGGCTCCGGAGAGCCGGTATTCGCGGCTGGCCCCGGCCCGGGCGGTCAAAGTGATGGTTTCCTCATACGTGCCGGAGCGGCCCTGCGCACTGCTGGTGAGGGAACGGAAGTCGGTGCCCGCTGCGTTGAACGTGAGCTTGAGAGTCCGCGTCACCCCGTAGGATTCCTCGCCCTGTGGCCGGACGCGCTCGAACTTGGGATCGAGGTTGTCATGGTCCGGATGGAAGGTGTGGAGGAACGGGTTGCTGGCCTGGTCGTTGTAGTCCACCGGGACGCTGAGGAGGACGACGGTGCCGGGATTGAAGTTGCCGCTGGCGGTCCACACCGTGTTCGTCAGCGAGAAGGGCAGGTGCGCGGCGCTGATTCGCCGGGCATTGGCGATTTGAGTGGCGTCGAGCAACGCCTCACGGTTGGCCACCACCGTGTTGGTGGTGCTGGCTCCTTTGCCGATGTAGGCGCGCTGCAACAGGCTGACCTTGCTGGCGGCGGCGTCATTGTGAAGAATGAGCCGCAGGGGCAGGCTGCTGGCGACTTTGGCCATGTTCGTATTCACGCCGGTGGAGAGATAGAGGCCGTCCTGATCGCGGATCAATCCGGTGGTGGCATCCACCACGTAGTCCGCAAACCGGCGGCTCAGGGTGTAGATTTGCCCGCTGTTCACCACTGCCACGAGCCGGGTGGCGTCCCCCGAGGAAGTGATGGCGCTCCAGGCCCGATTCGTCTCCTGTGACTCCCAGGTGGCGCCACCATCCCGCGAAGTGTAGAGCTGACCGCTGCCGACCGTGGCACTGAGCCGCTGGCCATCGCTGGACGAGGCCACCGCGGTCCATGACCGGCTGGACTCACGGGCACTCCAGTTCACACCCGCATTGGTCGAGGTGTAAATCTGGCCGGGGTTTACGGTGGCAACGAGATTCGCGCCGTTGTCCGAAGAAGCCACCGCGCTCCAGGCCCGGCTGGATTCCCGCGCCGTCCAGGTGGCTCCGGAGTTGATCGAGGTGTAGAGCTGGCCGGGGTTCACGGCAGCCACCAGCCTGGCTCCATCGGCGGACATGGCGATGCTGGTCCAGTTGCGGCTGGCGTCGCGCGCCACCCAGTTGGTCCCCCGGTCACCCGACGTATAAAGCTGCCCACCCAGGGTCACGGCGGCCATTTTTTGTCCATCCGCCGAGCACACGAGGTCCTTCCACGCCCGGCTGCTGTCCCGCGCCACCCAGCTCGTTCCCGAATCCGTGGAGACGTAGAGATTGCCGTTGTTGACGGTGGCCGCCATCACACTGCCGTCCGCCGAGCACGCCACGGAGGTCCAGGCCCGAGCAGAATCTCGCGCGAGCCAGTTGGTGCCGAAGTCTGCGGAAATATAGAGCTGGCCGCTGGTCACGGCGGCGACCAGCCGGCGTCCGTCCAGCGAGGAGGCCACGCCGGCGTAGGCCCGGGAGGAATTCGTTTCGCGGGCAACCCAGGTGGCACCCGGGATCACCGCGCCCTGCAGCGGCCGGCTGGCCGCCGTCAACTGCGTGCCAATACTCGCGGTCGCGCTCACCTTCGGGTATTGCTTGATATACTGCCCGACGCGGTCCACCACCGCCTGTCCCACCCACAGGCCCGAGGCATTCGGCACGGTGGCGGTCACCGGCATGTCCACCTGCTGCAACCCGCCGGAGTCCGTGAGCCGCAGGGTGCCGGCATAGAGTGCGCCCGCTGCCGCCGTCATGGTCGAGCGGTCCAGCCCCAGCACCACCTCCTGCTCCGAACCCACCTCACCCTTGGCTGGGAGGGTGAATGACTGGCCTGCCAGCACCGCGTGGGAATAGGTGAGCGTCGCCCCATTGAGCGCGCCGCGCACGAGCAACTGTGGCCGGGCAGCAATGCTGGTCTGGCCGGAGGGCACGGCCTCGGAATCCAGCAGGCTGAACGTCACCGTGCGGCTCGTGGTGGTGAGGTTCTTGAGGCGGATGCTATAGGTGCCCAGTGTCTCGCCGTAATGAATTCCAGCGGTGTTTTGCAGCACCACCTCCACGGGGCCATAGTAGCGGTTATAGTAGTTGGTGCTGCCGCGCACCCAGAAGGCCTCGCCGCGCTTCACCAAGGTGCTGCTGGCCGCGCTGCTTACGACCTCCGTCGGATTGCCCGTCCCGAGGTTGCCACCGGGATAACGGAAGACCCGCGCCGAATTCTGGAGGGTTTGTGTCAAATCCAGGCCCGGGGCCGGGGCCAGGTAGGTGGCGAAGCTCGGGGGTGAATTGGTCGACGTGGGGAAGCCAACAAAGTTCAGGCCGGTGGTGGTCCATTGATAGCTGGGCGGGACGGGCTTCCCCTTCACGGTCCATGTGAAGTCGGTGGCCGTCCCATTTTTGATTAGATAAGCCCCATTCGCTACCAGCTTCACGAGTGTGTCCGTGTCACCGCGGGCGCTGGTCCAGACCGCCCATCGGGCGTCAGCCGTTGAATTGGTGGCCGGGTTGTCCACGAACTGCAGGGTGGAAAGCCTGGGCTTCCAGAGCCACACCTCCGTCACCGGGCCGGTCGCGCTGGGAATCAATTCATCCAGCGTCTGGTGCGAGGCGTCCACATGCAGAAAGATGGCGTTCCAGCCCGGCTTCAGCGTGAAGGACTGGGAGAGCCATTGCGCCTGAGCGGTGAGCGAGAGGGCGAAGAGGATGAAGAGCGCAGCCAGTCGCACGACACTATGAATCGCGGTTGAAAACGAACTGTTGCCTTCGCCCGGAGGACTGAGCCTAGCGCACATGGTCGCTCGGTTTAGCAGCACTGGCCCACGCCTGATATACGCGGTCTTGCGTATGGAGCCGGCAAAGTAAACCATCAGCCCGTGGCAGATGAAGGACTGGCCTGGCGTTGTGTCCAGAAACTGAGTTCGGTTCAGGTTGAGCAGGTCGACGACAAAACGAAGCGCACCACCCTCCGCAAGCAGCATGAACCCCGTCTCGCCCTACGCCCCTGGTCGCGAAATCGCGCGCGGTGGCATGGGTGCGGTGGTGGATGCGCGGGACAACAAGCTGGGCCGCAGCGTGGCCATGAAGGTCATGCTGCATCGCGAGGCGGATAAAGCGGAGCGGCACCGGTTCCTGCAAGAGGCCCGCGTGCTGAGCCAGCTCGCGCACCCCAACATCGTCCCCGTTTACGATCTCGGCGCGGACGCCCAAGGGCGGCTCTACTACACCATGAAGCTGGTGCAGGGCGTCACGCTGAACGACGTGATCGAGAAGTTGAAGGCCGGGGACCGGGAAACCCTGGCGAAGTATCCGCTCAACAACCTCCTGACCATATTTCAGAAAGCCTGCGACGCCGTGGCTTTCGCCCATTCGCGAGGCATCATCCACCGGGACCTGAAACCGCAGAACATCATGGTGGGGGTGTTTGGCGAAGTGCTGGTGATGGACTGGGGGCTGGCGAAGATTCTGCCGGGCAGTCCGGCGGAGGAGGAAGCGGCCAACGCCCTTGCCTTTCAGGAGCAACTCAGCCAGTCCGGCCTGACGGACGCTTTGCCTGCGGAGGGGGTCCCTCCGGCCCGTGGCAAAGCAGCCGACATTGCCGCGTTCAGCGAAACGGTGGCCGACCATGGGCTCAATCTCCGCGTCGCTGAGGAGATGCCGGCTTCATCATGTGCGGGCGGGCCAGCCGAGCTGACAACGAACGCCGCCGTCCCAGCGCAGACCTCCGCCGTCGGGATTGGTGCGACGCTGGACGGCAGCGTGGTGGGCACGCCACACTACATGTCGCCGGAGCAGGCGCAGGGTCGCGTGAACGAGCTGGACGCCCGCGCAGACATCTACTCCCTTGGCGGCACGCTCTACACGCTGCTCACACTACGACCACCGGTGGAGGGCAAGACGCTGGAGGAAGTGCTGGAAAAGGTGCGCACCGGCACGATCACGCCGCCCTCGACCGTCGTCGCACCCGGCGGCAAAACCCACCGCCACTCCCAAGGAGCGGTGCTGGATGCCGCGAAGGTAAAGCCACTGCCGCACATTCCCGGTGGACGCGTGCCCGCAGCGTTGTCGGCAGTGGTGATGAAAGCCCTGCGGCTGGACAAAACGCAGCGCTACCAGAATGTCGCGGCACTGACCGCTGACGTGGCGGCCTATCAAGGAGGATTCGCCACGGCCGCCGAAGAGGCGGGCGCACTCACGCAGCTCCGGCTGCTTCTGCGGCGGCATCGAGCCGTCACCGCTGCGCTCGCCTTGCTGCTGTTGTTGAGCCTCGGTTTCGTGCTCAAGGTGGTGTCGAGCGAGCGGGAAGCGAGGCGTCTCAAAGGGATCGCGCAGGCCAATGAACAGCAGGCCATCGCCGAAAAGGAAGCTGCCCGCCAGTCCCTCGCCCAGACCGCGCTCGCGCTCGCCGAGGCGGCGTTGCGCGAAGGCGATGGCCCGGCCATGCAGGCCGCGCTCCAGCAGGTGCCGGCGGACTTGCGCGACGCCACCTGGAGCTACCTGCTCGCGCAGGCCGACACCTCCATCGCCCGCGTGAGGACCGGTGCCACCGAGATCCAAGGCGTGGCCGCGCATCCCCGGCGGCCGGGCGTCTTTGCGGTGGCGGATACGAACCGCAGAATCACCCTGCTGGAGGTGCGCACCGGCAAACGCTTGCTGGAGTTCCGGCCCGCAGTGAAGAAAGTGGACCTCGCATTACGCTTGGCCACGCCCCTGGCCTTCTCCCCGGACGGGGAGCGCATCGCGGTCGGGCATGCGGGCGCCAGCGGTGGAATTGCGATCCATAGCGCGCGCGATGGGAAAAGGCTCTCCGGTTGGGACGCACCCGCGACGCAACGATTGGAATTCAGTCCCGATGGGCGATGGCTGCTCCAAACCCACAGGAACCAAGCGTGGCTCAAGCTGTGGGACGCCGCCACCGGCCAGCTTCGCTGGACCTATGAACCGGGGGAGAGGCATGTCTATGGAGCGTTCACCTCGGGAGGCCAGGTGCTCACCCACAGCAGCCGCGACAAACTCCGGCTGGTGCAGGCCCAGGACGGCGCGCTCGTGCGTCAAATCAGCCAGGAGTGGTTCGACTCGCTGGTCATCCGCCCCGATGGCAAGATGGCGGTGGCCATGCTGCACCGGGGTGGAATCCAAGGGCTGAGCCTGCAAGACGGCAGCACGCTGTTTGAAATCCATCCGCCGCTGTTCGACTTCCGCTCGGCCACCGGGGAGCTTGGCCGCCTCGCCTTCACGCCGGATGGCCAGCGCGTGGTGGGTGTGGTTGCCCCAGTGGATGGGCGGCAGGTGGTCCAGCTTTGGGATGCGAACACCGGGGCACCGCTGCAATCGCTGCTGGGCGGCAGCGGCAGGGTGAACGATGCCTGCGTGCATCCCCTCTCGGGTGAACTTCTCGTCAGCGGTGCCCATGCCAGGGCGTGGGATCTCATCGGCACACCCGCAAAATGGACCCTGCCCACCAGACAGGGTTCGAGTGTCGTCTTTTGGGGATCGGAGGATGTGATCTTCGCGCCCGCGTATGTTCCCGGCAAGGGCGACCAGTTCCAACTGCAAGCCCTGCAAACCAACGGGGCCGCGTTGCTTTGGAAGCCGCCCACGGAAGACCTTCACCTTGCCAGCACAAGTCCAGACGGGCGGTTCGCCGTCATTGGCCCCCGCCGCCTCAGGAATGCGGAGGACCGTCATGACTTCTTTTTCCTGCGCCAGCCAGGTTCACAGGTCGAGCAGGTCACCGTCGCCAAGCCTTACAGCTTTATTGAACAGCTCCGGCTCAGCCCGGCGGGTGATCGCTGGGCGGCCATCCAAAAACATCACGCTGAAGCGGCGGTGTATGCTCGCGACCCCGGCACACCCTCTGCCCGGCTGGATCTCAAGGCCATGAACTGGTTCTGGGATCTCGGCTGGCTGGGCCCCCAGCGGCTCGTGGGGCTGACGACCGCCAAGGCGGCCCGTGGCAGTCCTGGCTCCGAGGAGTGGGTCGTCCTATGGGACGGTGCCACCGGGAAGATCGTGCAGACGGCGACGAACCGCACCCCGGTGGATGTGCTGGCCGTCGCACCAGATGGCCGGCGCTTCGCTGAAGCCGGTGAAGACAAAAAGGTCCGCATCCGCGACGCCGCCACGCTGGCTGTGCTGCAGGAGTTTCGCGCGCACAATGACCGCATCACCGCGCTCGCCTGGCACCCGCAGCAGCCTGTCCTCGCCACCGCCTCCGAAGATTTGTGCGTGAAACTCTGGAACCTCGACACCGGCCGGCTGCACCGCGAACTGCGCGGCCCGACCACCCGCCCCGCGAGCCTGGCCTTCAGCCCGAGCGGGGCGCGCCTTTGCTGCGTCTCACGCAACGATGCGGTGCGCATCTGGGAAACCGAGTAACTCCGCACCAAAACAGGGCCATTTTCTGCCAAAGATGGGGTTGAAAACAGGAAGCAGTTCAAGATTATTGGCGCAGATGACCGCACGTTTGGAAGATGCTGAAGGCCAACACCATGAGCTGGGGACCAGTTGCGTGCTCGGGCGGATGCCGGACTGTTCCATCCGGCTGACTGGCGCACGGGTTTCGCGGCGTCACGCGCTGGTGCATTCAATGGATGGCTTTCAGCACTGGGTGGTGGATCTGGGCAGCACCAACGGCGTGCTCGTCAACGGTCATCGCATCCAGCAGCCCCAGGCCCTGCGCGCGGGTGACGAAATCCGCATCGGTGACAACCGGCTGGTTTTCCATGCCGAAGGCGCGCCACAAGGCACGATAGAAACCGGGGAACGCCTCCTCAAGACCGTGCGCGCCGCGGCCGGGGTGAGCGCGCTCAACTATGGCGTCATCGTGGTGGGTGCGAATGGTCGTCCACAGTTCAGCACCGCGCGGGCGCGGGAATGGCTGGCGGTTTACTTTCCCCAGGCGAAGCGCGACTTGCTCCCCGAAGAAATCCTTCACTGGCTCAAGGTCCGTTCCGGTTCACCGGCGCCCTTGATCCTGGTGCTGGGCAAACGCCGGCTGCTGGTGCGGGTGACGGAGAGCGGTGATGACGAGGCCATCCTCACGCTCACCGAGGAAAGTCCGGCTTCGATGAAGGCGCTCGTGGATCGTCTCGGGCTGACGGAGCGCGAAGCGGAAGTGCTCCACTGGGTGGTCGAAGGCAAATCGAACAGCGAGACCGCCAGCATTCTGAACATCAGCGTGCGGACCGTGGACAAGCACCTTCAGAACGTGTTCCACAAGCTCGGCGTGGAAAACCGCAGCGCGGCACTGCGCGTGGTGATGTTTGCGCTGGGTCGCTGACCGCGCTGGATTCCGATGCGCCTCGCATTAGCCGCTGAGGAGGTCGGCCAACGAAAAACCTGGCACAAACCGGCATCAATATTTCGGAAAGATGGCCGGGGTTGGGAAACGCTCTTCAAGGTTGGCCCCATCGTTGAGGTATTCCTCGCGCGGCACCTGCGCTTGGGGCCAGTTGCTGGGGCGGACGCGGACCGTCCTGCCGGGGCGGATGCCTTCGATGATGAGGTCGGTCTCAAAACGAATTTGGATCCCGCTGCTGCCCAGCGGGGGCTCTCCGGGCGGCTTGATGACGTCCAAGACGGACCCTCGTGAAGCCATGTGCGCGGGGCCATAGGCACCGTGGGTGTGCTTCAAGGTGTTCTCCACCGCATTCATCATGGTGGATGTGCCTTTTTTGAAATCGGCATAGAGGGAGTCGTCCATGCCGCCGAACAGGGTCGCGGTCACGGTGGCACGGCCGAACTTGCCATAATCAACGGCGTCGATCCAGGCGGGCATCCAGCGGCTGCGGATGAAGGCCTTGTGCGTTTCAGTTTGGTTGTGGGCGGCACGTTGCATCGCGGCGTCATCCAGCCAGATGTCCGAGATGTGAAAGCGCGTGAAAATGCCGTCCGGGGTGGGCTTCCAGGTGATGCCGAGCTGGACGGCCTGACCGCCGAGGGATTTCTTCCCTTCAGCAGGCCACGCACCTTCGGCAACCAGGTCCGCGATCCCGAGGCATTCGCGGCCGCGCCAGACGCGGGTGGCGGCGTCGAAGGTCAGCTTTTCCTCGGTCGCCTTGCCGCTGCCGCCCTGCTTCGGTTCAAGGCTGGCGATGATCATGCCCGCGCTGTTCTTGAGGTCCACTTCCCTCAGCTTCCAGACCACTCCCTCACGCTGGCAGCGGCTGGGCTCGTCTTCGAAGAGGAGGACATGGTTCTCGGCGGGCGCGATTCCGCCCCCACCGGAATAGTTTGCCGGCCGGCTTTTGTTGTCCACCGGCAGCACCGGCACGGCGGAGAGCTTCGGGTCAGGCGGGAGAAAAGCCCGGACATGCATCACGGTGCCCAGCGGTATGTCCCGCAGATCCGCCGGTGCGCCGTGATACCGGACGATGCCGTAGGGCAGCAGGGCGAAGGGGTGCGGGTCGTTGCGGAAAAACATGCCCGGCCCCACCACGCGAAGGCTGCCACGGCGGTTCGCATGGTCCACGAACACAAGCTCGCCCCGGTAGGAATACGCCTTTTCCAAAGGCGGAAACTTCCCCACCTCGGGGCGGAACGGCTCATCCGCAGCGGATGCAACGCACCAGCCAAGCACCAGGAACGAGGAACCAAGCACAAATGCGAGACGTGTCATGACGTGAGCGGGAGAGTGATGAGCATTAGTAGTTCGGGAAGATGGCCGGAGTCGGGAAGCGCTCGTCAAGGCTGGCAGCTCCGTCGCTTAGATACTCCTCGCGAGGCACATGGACATCGGGCCACGCTGCGGGACGGACGCGCACGATTCGCGTGGGGCGGAGGCCTTCGGTGATGAGATCGGTCTCAAATCGAATTTGGATGCCGCTGCTGCCCAGCGGGGGCTTTCCGGGCGCCCGCGCGGCGTCGAGGAGCTTTCCGCGGGCAGCCATTTGCGTCGGGCCGGCGGTGCCTCCTTCGGCATGCTTCAAGGTGTTCTCGACGCCATTCATCAGCGCGGCGATGCCCGGCTTGAAGTCGGCGTAGAGAGCGGGGTCCATGCCGCCGAACAAGGTCGCCGTCACGGTGGCGCGACCGAACTTGCCATATTCGACCGCATCAATCCACCCGGGCAGCCAGCGCCCGCGCATGAAGGCCTTGTGCGTCTCGGTCTGCTGCTGCGCCGCGTTTTGCATCGCGGCATCGTCCAGCCAGATGTCCGAGATGTGGAAGCGGGCGAACACACCGCCTGGCGTGGGCTTCCAGGTGATGCCCAGCATGACGGACTGGCCGCTGAGAGATTTTTTCCCTTCGGCGGGCCAGATGCCATCAGTGATCAGATGTTCGATCCGGAGATACTCGCGGCCACGCCAGACGCGGGTGGCGGCATCGAAGGTCAGCGTTTCCTCCAAGGCCTGGCTGCCTCCCCCCTGCTTCAGTCCACGGCTGGCGAGGATCGTTCCTTCGTGGTTTTTGATCACCACCTCATTAAGCTGCCAAACCACGCCCTCGCGCTGGCAGCGGCTGGGCTCGTCTTCGAGGAGAATGACATGGTTCTCCGCAGGGGCGGTGCCGGGGCCTCCGTTGCTCGCCTTCACCCGGTTGTTGACCGGCAACACCGGCACGGCCGAAGTCTTTGGGTCGGGCGGGAGAAAGGCCCGGACGTGCAGCATCGTGCCGAGTGGAATGTCTCGCAAATCCGCCGGTGCACCGTGATACCTGACGATGCCGTAAGGCAGCATCGCGAATGGACGCGGGGCGCTGAAGCGGAAGATGCCCGTGGATTGCACGCGAATGCTGCCACGGCGGTTCGCATGGTCCACAAACACGAGTTCGCCCCGGTAGGAATGCGCCTGTTCCAAAGGCGGGAACTTTCCGGCTTCGGGGCGGAAGAGTTCGTCGGCAGCATTGGCGGCGCAGCAGGCAAAAAGGAGGACCGAACCGCCAAGAGCAAAAAGTGAGCGCTTCATCGGACGAGCGGGAGAGTGATGCGGATCAGTATCTCGGGAAAATGGCCGGGGTCGGGAAGCGTTCCTCGAGGTTGCTATTGTCGAATTCCTCGCGGGGCAGTTGCATCTTGGGCCAGCTTTCCGGGCGGATACGCACGACTCTCGTGGGACGGATGCCCTCGATGATGAGGTCGGTCTCGAACTGGATCTGGATGCCGCTGCTGCCCAGGGGGATTGCTCCGCTGGCCTTGGTGACGGCAACGATTTTGCCATTGGAGGCCACATGGCTGGGGCCGTAGTGGCCGGCTGCGTGCTTCAAGGTGCTCTCGGATCCGTTTATCTGGGCCTGGAGGTCTTTCTGGAAGTCGGCGTAAAGCGAGGCATCCATGCCGCCGAACAGCGTCGCGGTGACGGTGGCGCGGCCGAACTTGCCATACTCGACGGCATCCACCCAGGCAGGCATCCAGCGGCTGCGGATGAAGGCTTTGTGCGTCTCGGTCTGAAACTGGGCGGCGTGTTCGATGGCGGCGGTGTCCAGCCAGATGTCCGAGACATGAAACTGGGTGAAAGCGCCATTGAGCCCATCCCCGGGTGCGGGTCTCCAGGTGATCCCGAGCAGGACGGGCTGCCCAGCGAGGCTTTTCTTCCCACTGGCGGGCCACGCCCCTTCGGCGACCAGATTCGCAATTCCGATGCGCTCGCGGCCGCGCCAGATGCGGGTCCCGGCGTCGAAGGTGAACTTTTCCTCGTCCACTTTGCCGTCTCCGCCGGCCTTCAACTCGCAGCTGGCGAGGATCGTTCCTTTGTGGTTGTTGAGATCCACTTCTTTGAGCTTCCACGTTTTGCCCACGCGCAGACAGTGACTGGGCTCGTCTTCGAGGAGGAGGGCGTGGTTCTCGGCGGGGAAGATGCCAATGCCGCGATAATGGCCGGCGTCCTTCGTCTTGCTATCCACCGGCAATACCGGCACGACCGAGGTCTTCGGGTCCGGCGGGAGGTATGCGCAGACGTGCAGCACGGTGCCGAGCGGGATGTCGCGCAGATCCGCCGGTGCGCCCTGATAACGCACGATGCCATACGGCAGCATGGCAAAGGGATGCGGATCATTGCGGTAAAACTTGCCCGTCCCCGCCACGCGGAGGCTGCCACGGCGGTTCGCATGATCCACGAAGACGAGTTCGCCACGGTAGGTGTGTGCCTTTTCCAGAGGTGGGAACTTGCCGGCTTCGGGCCGGAATACGTCGGTTCCTGGTTGCTGGTTCCTGGCGCTTGTTTTGTCAGCGGCAACCGCGCAGGTGAGCAAGGCAAAGCCGAGACACAGTGCCTGGAGGAAGCGAGCGAGCGGCATTGGAGTGGAGGAGCGACGCGTGATGGATTGGGCCTTTTCGCCAGGAGAGCAGCGAGGGAATCGGGGGTGATGGAGGGTCGGAGTATCGGAGTAATGCAGCCCGGCATTTCATCACTTCACTGCTCCACCACTCCGTCTCCGCCGCCGCTTCACAGCGCGATCACTTTGTTGCTGTCGCCAAACTGGTCGGTTTCCACGCCCATGCGCTGGGCCATGAGGAGCAGGAGGTTGCTCATGTGGGCGTCCGAGTTCACCGGGCGGCTGCAGAGCTGGTAATGCGCGGAGGTGAGGGCGCCGTCCGCGCCGAGGGCGTAGCCCTGAAATGCTTTGGCGGCCTTGTTGAGGTCCAGGTGGCTGCCGTGCTTCAGACCGAGGTCCGATCCGCCGGCCAGCACGAGCGGCAGGTTGGCGTTGCCGTGGCTGTGGCCGTAGCTCATCCCGCTGCCAAAAAGCGCCATCGTGGAGTTCAGGAGCGGCTTGCCGTTGAGGTCCTTGGTCTCCGAGAGCCGGCTGAGGAAGTAGCTGTATTGCTCGATGGCGAAGGTATCGTAGTTGGTGAGCTTCTCCATGTAGCCGGCATCGCCGCCGTGGTGGCTGAGCTGGTGGCGCGACTCGGTGATGCCGATCTCGGGAATGGCGAAGGCATCCCCCTCGCCGCCCAGGCTGAACGTGGCCACGCGGGTGACATCCGTCTGGAAGGCGAGCACCATGAGGTCATAGACGGTGCGGAAATAGTCGCCCGCCAATGTGGCGGCGACGTCGCGGTTGGTGCGTTTGCGGTCGGTGTCGGAGATGGCCGGCAGCGGGGTGTCGAGCCAGGCATCGGCCCGCCGCGTGCGGATCTCCGCTTCGCGCACGGAAGTGAGGTATTGATTGAGGCGTCCTTTGTCCGCCGTCCCCATTTTTTTCTCGAGCTGGCGCACTTCCGCGAGGTTGGCGTCCAGCACGCTGCCCTTGCGGCGCAAGGCCCGACGCTGGACCATTTTTCCACCCTTGGGTTCTTCGAAAAGGGACGCGAAGATCTCACTGCAACGACGCAGCGAAGGCAGCCGCACGCCATCCGCCGTCCAGGCGAGGGAGTCGCCGGTGAGCGCCACCTCCATCGAAGCGTAACGCGTGTGCTGCGCGGTGAGCTCGGCCATCTTCTGGTCCACCGAGATGGTGTTGCGGTCGGAGGGGCCAAGCTTCCCGCCGGTGAGCCAGACCGAGATGCAGTTATGGTGATGGCTGAGCGCTCCCGGGTGATGCAGGCCGCTGATGGGCGTGATGACTTCGCGGTGCTTCTCAAGGGGCTTCAGCGACCGTGAGAACTGGTAATCCTTGCCCGGCGTGGTGATCTGGTAGTTCAACGAGTGAACGCCGTTGGCGAGGTAGATGAAGGCGCTGCGCTTCGGCGCGACCGTGGCTTTCCCTTCAGCGCGGAGGGGCACCATGCATTCGAGCATCGGCAGGGCGACGAGACTGCCCATGGCACGCAGGGCGTGACGGCGGTCCATCAGCCAGGATTGGGAGAGGTAGTTGCTCATAGCTTTTAGTGCTTGGTTGCGGTCGTCGTTGGTTGGCGCTGGCCGTCAGTTAGAGGTTGATAGCTTATCGCTTCTTCATCAGGTCGGACAAGGCCACGGCGCGGATGAGGTCCTTGATCCCGTAGGCTTTTTTCTTCGCTTCGGCCTGGATGGCGTTGAGCTCGTCCTGGTCGTCAAACGAGAGCACACGGCGAAGGCCGTAGGTGCAAAGGTGCTCGATGAAGGCACGCGCGACCTTGTCGCGGTCCTCGAGCAGCAGCCGTTTGAACTCGGTGGCGTCCTTGAAGGCGCGTCCGTCGGGCATGGCTCCGGCGGGATCGACCGCAGGATCCTTGCCGACACCCGCCGCGACCTTTTCGTGGGTGCGCCACTGACCGATGGCGTCGTAGTTGTCCCACGCGAGGCCCAGCGGGTCGATTCGCGCATGGCAGGCGGCGCAGTTCGCGTCGTTGCGGTGGGCTTCGATCTTTTGGCGCAGCGTGGCCTTGGGGTTTTGCGGCGGATTGGGTTCGATGGCCGGCACGTTCGCGGGCGGCGGCGGCGGCGTCTTGCCGAGAATCGCTTCGCTGAGCCAGACGCCGCGATGCACCGGGCGATGCCGCGTGCCGTCGGAAGTCAGGCCAAGCACTGCGCCCATGGTCAGCAGCCCGCCGCGGTGATCTTCGGGCTTGAGCGAAACGCGCGCGAAGCCGCCCGCCTTCGGTCCTGGCAGACCGTAGAAATCGCAGAGCCGGGCATTGGCTATCGTCCAGTCGGAATCGACGAAGCTGTCGATGGGCAGGTTCTTGGCAAACATCTCGCGGAAAAACTCCACCGGCTCAGCGCGCATGCTGGTCTCGAGCCAGGCGTCGTAAGTAGGGTAGAGCTTCTTGTCCGGCACGAACATGCCCAGACGGTGCAACTGCAGCCACTGCCGCGCGAAGTCATCAATGAAGCGGCCCGCTTTGCTGTCCGTCAGCATCCGGTCCACCTCTTTTGCGAGGCGGTCGCCTTTCAACGTGCCGCCTTTGGCCGCGGTGGACAGCGCGTCGTCGGGCATCGAACTCCAGAGGAAATAGGAGAGCCGCGAGGCGAGTTCCGAGTCCGTGAGCCGCTCCCGGGCCACCGTGTCGCCCTCGACAAGGTAGATGAAGTTTCTGGAGGTCAGCACCCCCTGCATCGCCACGCGATAGGCATCGGCCGGCTTTTCGCCCGCTTCGCGCTCGGTGCGGTAGGAACGCAGATACTCGTCCAGCTCCTCCTTTTTCACCGGCCGACGCCAGGCGCGTTCGGCCAAACGCTGCAAATGCTCCGCGACCACCTCGGGCGTTGCATCCTCCGGCGGCAGCACCCCCTTGCGCCGCGACTTCTCCGCTTCGGACACCAGCGGCCCCTCCCACTCGATCCAATCGAGGAGCACCGTGGAGAAAAGGCCGTTCCCCTTGTCATCGAACATCTGTGGAGCGTTCGGGTTCAACAGCCGGGTCTCGCTGCTGTGGGTGAAGACATAGCTGCCGCCGCCGAGCGCATTGCGGAAGGCCGCGCCGGCTCTCCGATCGACCACATCCGTAGCCACCACGCAGAAGTCCAAGGACATTGGCATCTCGAGAAACACCTCGAACTCATACACCTGCGGACCATCCTCCGGAGCCGTGAGGTCAAACTCGATCAGCCCATCCACCGTCTCCTCCCCCGTCCGCTTGCCAATGCTCAGATGCGCGGTCTGGCCGCCGATGGGACGGATGCCGCTGGCCTGGATGCGGACTTTGTAGAGTCCGCTGTGCTCCGGCCCCGTCCTGCCAAACCAATTGGGGGAAAGCGCATTTTGGACATTGCCGGGGAAGAGCAGGTAACGCAGCGGCCGCTTGATGCCGAACCGGTCCAGCACCGCCTGCTGGTTCTTCCCGCCGCTGTAGCGCAGATCAGCAGCGGTCTTGCGGACCTTGCGTGCCTCGCCGGATGCAGCAACCGGAAAGGCGCGGTCCAGCACGAGTTCCGCCGCGCGGAAATAGCGGTCCACATGCGAGGGCGAGAGCGAGAGCTCTGATCCGATGCGCTCAAAGCCATGCCACCGCGTGTCTTCATTCAGCTCCCCCGGCTTGGCGGGATCGTAGCGCACCCCGAGCAGGTCATAGACCGTGTTTTGATACTCCTTCCGGCTCAGCCGATAAAGTGAAACCGCCGGCCGCGCCGCCATCCGCGCCGCCCGGCCCTCTTTGAGCAACGAGTCGAGACCGGACACGAACGCCGCGATCTCCGCCTGCGTGGGTTGCTTCTCCTTCTTCGGCGGCATCTCACCGCTGTTGACCTTCTCCATGGACTCCGCCCAGCGATGGCTGTCCGTGCCCAGCTTGAAATCGCGGGAGAACTGGTCGATCCGCAACTCCCCCTTCTGCTTCTCCGGCCCGTGGCAGCGGATGCAATGCTTGTCCAGGAAGGCTTCAAAGGGTTCCGCCGCACCGACGGCACCGGTGAAGGCAAGGCCGGCGGTGAGGGCGGCGGCGAATGATGATCGAATGTGCAAACAGAAAGTCATGACGGCGGGAATGTGATACGTCATTCAGGCAAGTTGTTCAATCACGCAAGCGACGAGTTTGTCGTCGTTGGTCCGGAACCTCTACGAGGCGCTGCCGGAAGCCGGCCGCCCGGCTTGCGATTGGCACCATTCAATGTGCTCGCTACCACAACCACTCGGGCTTCACCGTCTCCATTCGCTCCTGCACTTCAGCTTCGCCCAGCGCTTCCTTTGGACCGCAGTAACCGCTCCTACGATCCGGACGAGAACTTGGGCGATTTTCGGCGGGCCTGGCCAGCATTCCCCTAAAATTGGCCCGGGAAGATGAAAAGAGAATGATGAAATCACCGGTGAGCGCTCGGCGTCGAAAACCCCATGATACGCTCTGCCCTCCTGTGGATTGGCCTTTGGCTAGTCGCGCCTTTCGCACCCCTTGCTCACGCGGCGGACAACTGGGTGGACATTACGACCCCGTTGCTCACGCGATTGACGAACAGTGGCGTCAAGGCCGCGTGGCCCGGCGGCTGTTCAGGGGTGGTGGTGAACCGAACGAACGGGGACGTGACCATCAAGGTGGTAGGGGCCGGCCTGTGGCGCAGTTCCGATCAGGGCGGGAACTGGCAGCGGCTGGATGGGGAGATAATTTCGGGCCGGGACGAAACCGGGTGGGCCACAAGCGCGGACCAGAACGCACCGGGCCGCATCGCCAGTTTCTCGCTGGATGGGACGGCAGGCTGGACGAGCGACGGGGCGACCTGGAAAAAGTTGACGAGTCTGGGGCGCAACTGGGATTTCGGCTCGGTGGACTGGGCAACGCCGGTGCCCCTGGTCATCCTCGGCGCCAAGCATGAGACCTCGCCACCTGGCGAAGTCTATTTGACCCAGGATGGCGGCGTGACATGGAAACAGCTGGCGATTCATCTCGCGGGAAAGCCGGACCGCCTTTCCATGGCCGGCGTGCTAGATGCGACCACGGTCATCTACAGCACAGGCGACGGCATCCATCGCAGCACGGACGCCGGCGGCACCTGGACGAAGGTTTCTCCGGTCAATCCGCAGACGAGAATCCCCGTGCTCTTTCAGGGCGCACACTATCTGGGGGGCACGAACGGCCTGCTCGTCAGTGAGGACAAAGGGGCAAGCTGGCGGGCGCAGGGAGCACCGGTCAACATCTGGCAAGGCCCGTTCTTTGGGCGGGACAAACGCGAACTGCTGGTGGCCGGCAAGGACGGCGTGTTCTTGACGAGGGACGCGGGCGAGACGTGGAAACAGGTGGCGAGCCTGAAGCCGAAGGAGAAGACATTCACTTTCACGCCCAACTGGTTTGGCTGCTATGCCTGGGATCCGGTGAAGAACATTCTCTACGCTTCGGCGATGGGGAACCCGGTTTACAAGCTGGAGTTCTGAGCGGGATGCGGAAGATCAAAACATTTTGTCCGAGGTGCCAGTGAGGCCCGCAGCCGTCCGACCTTTGGCTGTGCGAGCCTGGGTGCGGCCGTCTGGAACACATTCGGGATCCGTGGCGTGTGTCCTCAATGCGGAAAGAACTGGGAGGATCCGGCGCGGCTTGCCTGCCACCAGGAAGTGCAAAACCAGGCTGTTGGAAGCCCAATAATTGGCCAAGAAATAGCCAAATAGAAATTTTGATGGAGCGAACCGTTGACAATCCCACCTGATTTCATTGGTGCGCCGGGCAGGATTTGAACCTGCAACCTTCTGATCCGAAGTCTTTAGCAGACCTGTATTCTCTTGTTGTGTCGAGTAGCGCCACGTAGCACATTTTGGCCGCTATTCTTAGATAATCAGCGGATTCATGAGCGACGCGACGCAACACGAAACGACGGCAGGCGGCAGCAAAACCCGTAGAGCACCCGTAGAGGATTCCTCCCGCTCTACGGGTCTGACGGTTAGAACCGTGGCCAAGGACAGCATCCATTACTGGAAGCCGAAGCTGCGCCGCCAGCGCTATGGAAACCGGACAGCCGGCACCTATCGGGAACTGCCCGCGCTCTACGTCCGAATTCATCATCTGGGGCGGGAACACGCGTTCACCTTCCAGACGCTGGACAAGAACGTCGCGGCCACCCAGGCACGGGACACCTACAAGGACATTTTGAGCAAAGGCTGGGAGGCGGTTCTGAAAGAAAAGCGCCCCCAACCAGCACCGGAGGAATCACGAACCACGGTGGGCCGTCTACTGGCGGCCGTCGCCGAGAAGCGGTTGCTCGAACCGCTGACACTCCGCAACTATGCCAATTGTTTGCGCACGGTGGTGAGTGAACTTTTCGACATCCAAGGCAGCAAGGCGAAATTCGATCACGTGAAGGGCGGGAACAACACTTGGCGCCAGAAAATTGACGCAGTTGATCTCGCTCAAATCACGGCCGACCGAGTCGAGCGCTGGAAGACCCAACGATTGGCGAAGGCTGGCCAGAGTGATCAAGCCCAACGGTCCGCCAAGCGCACGATCAATTCCTACATCCGCTGCAGTCGCTCGCTTTTTTCGGATCGCTTGCGGAACAGCCTGAAAACACTGCATTGGCCGACTCCCCTGCCCTTTGCCGGAATCGAGTTCGAGAAGGCCGGCTCCATGGCCTATCACAGCGAAATCGAACCCGCGAAGCTGGTTCAGGCGGCGCGTCGTGAATTGCAGGCCCAGAAGCCAGAACTCTACAAGATACTCCTGCTCGGATTCATGGCCGGCTTGCGGCGTGGCGAGATCGACGGGTTGGAATGGCCCGCCTTTGACTGGAATCAGGGTGTGCTCAGGATTATTCCGACGGAAGTGATGCGCCTGAAGACGGAATCCAGTGAGGGCGAGGTTCCGCTGGACCCGGAAGTGATGGCGGAGTTTCGGGATTTCCATCGCAAGCGCAACAGCACCTTCGTGATCGAATCCGCGCGAAAAGCGAAACGTCTGCCCGACCAGCGCGTCTATCGATGCCACGCCTTGTTCAAGGAGGTAAACGCCTGGCTAAGGCAGCACGGGGTCACCACGAACAAGCCATTGCACACCTTGCGCAAGGAGCTTGGGGCAATGGTAACCACGCAGCACGGCATTTACGCCGCGAAGGACATGCTGCGACACTCCGACATCTCGACCACGGCACGGCACTACGCGGACCAGAAGAATCGGGTGAGCGTGGGGTTGGGAGCGATGTTGAAGGGGAAAGGGAAGCGGCCACCTCAAATGCGCCCCGCCGCCGAGCACGGAGGCTCACCTTGACGCACACCGCTTGGCTGACCAATCGACGGTTATGCGCTGTTCCTGTCTGCCTGCCTGGCCAGCAGTGTTTCGTTCTGCGGTGAAGGGAACAGGCCTTGGCGACCACGCAGGCCGTGTTGCCGCAAGCCGCGAGGCCGGAGCGTGTCGCGGCCTTACTGCTGGAGTGTCTATCGCGCGGTGACGCCTATGTCCGGCTGACTTCTGGCTGAGAGCCGCCGGGGCGAGCGGGCTGAGGTTGGCCATTTAGAACCGGCTCCGCAGACGGGGACTTTTAGTGAGTTTCGGAGAGCCCAGCGCAGCGTTGCTGATGGTCGCCGTCTGCTGACATGCTGCGCGTCCGCGCTGTCCTCGCCGGTGCGGTTGTGATGGTATTGCGTCGTGGGCGCGTGCGGCGCGAGCTTCTCCAGCCACACCTCGTAATCGTGGTGGAGGCCCGGTTCCTCATCGTTGATGAACACGGAAGCGGTTACGTGCGTTGCCATTTTGTCACCTGCAAATCAAGGCCTTACGTAGCCCACATCCCCATCGGTGGATATGCACGCGGGCGCTGCCAACCGAGCCAAAGACCATTGGCGAGCACATCAAGCGACGGCGGCTACAACTCCATGTGATGCAGGCCGACCTCGCCAAGCGAATCGGCACCCATGTCCAGTCCATCGGAAACTGGGAACGAGGCGTCCATCCCCAACCCTCCGCCAACTCCCCAAAGTCATCGAATTCTTGAGCTACGATCCGGTGCCGGTGCCCGATGCCCTGCTGTCCAAAATCGCCCATGCCCGGCGCGTCCTTGGCCTCACTCAGGAAGAGCTTGCCCGCGCTCTCGCGGTTGACCCGTCGAGTGTGTTCCGGTGGGAAGCCGGAGATACCCCCTCCTCACTGAACCTTACCTGGCTACAGGCTCTGATTGGCGAGCCGTTCACCCTAGCCAATCCCAATGGCCACCATCTCCGGGCACCAGCCCTAAATTCACTTCGGTGAGCACTCGCTCAGTGGTGTCACCGGTCACTCAACGCCAGCCGCTATGAGTTTGCTCGCAGCTTCTTCGGATGGATTCTAAAATGACACCGTTGGAGGCGGGACACCGTTCACACTCCCACCTGTGGCCAATCCACCCGGACGGCCAAAAGCTTACTTCTCGATGACCCGGTAGGTGCGGCGGGAGACGGAGACGCTGGTCTGGTCTTCGTAGACGAAGCGGCCCTGGTTGGCGGTGATGCCGCCGACGTTGGTGACCCAGACCGTGCTTGGCCCGCTCGGGTTCAGCGTGTGGTGGACTTCGAACCGGCCGGGAGCGGAGGACAGCGTTCCATCGGGGTCGCTGAAAGAAAACTGCACCCGGCCGTCGGGGAGCCGTTGCGGGGCGAGCAACTGTTGTGGCACCTGGACCCAGACATCCGCGTTGCTGGAGGTGATGCTGCCGAAGTCATTGGTGATCGTCACCGAATAGAGGCCGCTGTTGGTGCGGCTCAGCGGCCCCAAGGTGTAGCAGGCATTGGTCGCACCCGGGATCGGACTGCCGTTGAAGCGCCACTGGTATTGGAACAGCGAGGCGGCACCCGAAACGCTCGCCCCAACGGCAAACGTGCTGTTGGTGACGTGGACCGGACTTGGACTGCGGGGCTGGACCGCGATGCGGGGCGGCGGCGGCGGCTGGGTGATCGTGAGCAAGACACTGCCCGCGTTGTTGTTGGTCTTGGGCGCGTCCACGGCGATCTGGTATTCCTGTCCGGCCACGGCGGTGAACAGGACCCGGCTGGCGTAGCTGACGTCGAGCACCATGTCGTCGTTCTCGGCGATCAACGTGAGGCTGCCAAGCGCGGTGCCGGTATAGACGCCGAGCAACGTGTCGAACGAACTGCCGTCCGTGTGGATCTCCACGAGCCCGTTTGCCGGCGCAGTCCACTTCCACCAGACGGACCGGCCACCGACATCACCGCCATGGTGCGGCTCGCTGGGTTCCTTGCCGGCACCGAGGGTGGACCCGCGCACGACGTTGGAGACTCCAGCGACCACGATGCGGCTGGCGAAGTCATCGTTGAACGGCACCCCCAGCAGGGTGAGTTCGGCCCCGGCACTGCTGGCCACGCCAAAGGCGTTGCTGATCACCACCTGATACGTCCCGGCGTCCAGGCTCGTGACGTTGGTCACGTTGAGCACATTGCCGGTCGCGCCCGGCAGGTTGGTGCCACTGTGCAGCCACTGATAGGCCAGCGGCAGGGAGCCGGTGGCGAGGACACGGAAGGTCACGTTGGTGCCGCCCCCTGCCCCGCCGACGAAGCGCGTCTGGTCGGCCGGAGCCTGCTGGATTTGCGGCACCGACGGGACATTGGGCCCGGGTGAAACCGTCAGGGTGATAAATCCAATTTCCTCCGCATAGCCGTCCACGGCGATGTTGTAGGTAGTGCCGGCAGTTGCCTGGAACGTCACGCGGCTTTGCTCGTTGCCAGGATCAACGTCATCGGTCTCCGCGACGAGCACCAGCGTGGCTACGCTGCTGCCGGTGTAAACGCTCAGGATGGTGTCGAACTGGCTGTTGGTGGTGGAGATCGTCACCGGACCATCGTTCGGAGCGGTCCAGGTCCACCAGACTGAATGGCCCTGGAGGGCAGAAGCATGGGTCGGTTCACCAGGTTGACGGGTGGCCCCGATGTTGTTGCCAAGCACCGTCAGGAAGGGTTCGGCGATGGGCGAGGCGTTCTCAAAATCATCATTCGCATGGAGCGCACCGGGAGCATGCTGGCGCAGGCCCAGCACCACCCGGCCGGAAGCGGCCCCGGTGCCGTCATTGAAGCCGTCCACGGCGATCTGGTATTCCACGCCTTGCACGGCGTTGAACGTGACCACGCTCTTGCCGTTGCCCGCGCTGCGCGTGTCGGCCGCCATCAGTGTCAGCGCATTCACGCCTGTGCCAACATACACGCCAAGCAGCGTATCGAAACTGCTGGCCAGTGTATCCAGCGTGACCGGGCCCGAGGCGGGCGCGACCCAGGACCACCAGATGGACCGGCCACCGTCGTTGCCATCGTGGTTGGGCTCGCCCAGTTCCTCCGTGGCATTGGTGTTGAACCCGACCACGAGGTTGGTCTGGCCCTTGATGGCAAAGCGGTTCACAAACAAGTCGTTGCCACCTGGGACCGGCGGGGTGGGCTGGAGGACACTCAACTGGACGGTGCCGGCGGCGACGCTCCCGTCGCTGAACCGGTAGCCATCCACCGCGATTTGATAGGTCTGCCCAGCCACGCCCGCAAACAACACGGCGCTGCCAGCAGCCGGGTCCGCCGGGTTGGCATCATCGTTCTCGGCCACCAGAGCGAGTGACGCCAGCGTGGTGCCGGTATAGACCGCCAGCGCCGTATCGAAAGTGCTGTTGCGCGTGCTCACCAGCACCGGTCCGGTGAGGTGTGCCGTCCAAGTCCACCAAACCGAGCGGCCACCGGCGTTGCCACCGTGGTTGGGTTCGCCCAGTTCCTTGGTGGCCCCGAGGTTGGAGCCGGTGACCT
>CAZOCL010000006.1:0-58051 GCA_964578245.1 uncultured Klebsiella sp.
AAGCCCACCCAGCCGTGATACCACGAGCCGCCGCGCAGGCAGACATTCTTGCCGCCGGAGTATTCGCGCATCTTGTCCGCCTGCGGATTGCCGGGGTAGGGCTCGATCCAGTCGGCGGTCCACTCGTATTGGTTGCCGATCAGGTCGAGCACGCCATAGGGCGATGCCCCGCTCGGGTGGCTGCCCACCTGCGTGTAGAGCCGGGGTGGCTTGCCCTTGGCACCCAAGTGGCCACGGTCCGGCGTCGGGCCGTCGTTGCCCCAGGGGTAGAGGCGGCCATCGGTGCCGCGCGCCGCCTTCTCCCATTGCGCCTCGGAGGGGAGCGCCTTGCCGGCCCACCGCGAGTAAGTCTTGGCCTCATCCCACGTGATCTCCCCGGCGGGCAGCGACTGCGCCTCGGGACGGTCGAAGTGCCGCGTGGTCTCCTTGAACTTGGTCTGATGCCCCGTGGCGGTCACGAACTGTTTCCAGCGCGCCACCGTCACCTCGCATTCGTCAATGAAGTAGCCGGGCAGCTCCACCGTGTGGCGCGGATAACATTCCCACGCCCACAAGGTCGCCGCGTCCTTTGCGCCGAGGTGCTGCGCCACTGTGTTCGCCTCCGCTTCATCCAGGCCCATGATGAACTTCCCTCCCGGCACATACACCATGCGCGCCCCATCGGACGGATGCACAATGAGCGTGCCCGGCGGCGGCTCGGCGGCGTGGACGGCCAGGGCGAGGGTGGCAAGGAAGGCGAGCGCGGCGCGCGTGAAAGGGTTCATGCGGAGTTGCTCAAGCCTAGGCGTCGCGGTCCGTCGAGGCGACATCAAACCCACATGCGTCACCGTAGCGGGCGATGAAGAAGGCGGGGACCGCCCCTGGGACGGTCCCCGCCGTGTTGCTGACTTACTTGCCTTCGCTGATGACCTTCGCCGTCAGCGACTCTGGCACACGTTCAAAGTGCGACGGCGTCATGCTATAACTGGCCCGACCCCGGCTCAGGCTGCGAACAGCGTTCGCGTAGCCCCAGAGTTCGGCCAGCGGCACCCGCGCCTTCAACAGCACGGTGGTCTGGCCCGGTTCCATCGACACGATGCTTCCGCGCCGACGGTTCAGGTCGCCGATGACGTCGCCCTGGGCCTCGCCGGGCGTTTCGACCTCGACGGCCATCACGGGTTCCAGCAACTGCGGCTTCGCTTTTCGCACGGCCTCACGCACTGCGCCGGAGGCCGCCAGCCGGAACGCCAGGTCACTCGAGTCCTTGGCGTGCGCCGCGCCATCCAGGATGTCCACGTGCAGGTCCACGACCGGATAACCCGCCAGCACACCTTCCCGCAGTCCGTCGTGAATGCCGAGCCGCACGGATTTCATGAACTGCGGCGGAATGTTTCCACCGCCGACCCGGTTCTCAATGGCAAGCCCGCGGCCCGGTTCACCCGGGCGAATGCCCAGGATGACCCGCGCATACATGCCCACGCCGCCATTCTGCTTCTTCAACAGATGGTCCGCCTCGGCCGCCGCCGCGATGGTCTCACGGTAGGCAATGGCTGGCGGGCCGGCGTTGACCGCAACGCCGTGGTCGGTCAGCAACCGCTCGCGGATTACTTCCAAATGCAGTTCGCCCATGCCGGCAATGATGGACTGCCCAGTCTCCTGATCGGTGAAGGTCCGGAAGGTTGGATCTTCGTCGCTCAAGGCGGCGAGGGCTTCGCCCAGTCGCTCCCGGTCGGCGTTGGAATCCGGCTCCAGTGACATGCTCACCACGGGCTCCGGAAACACCGGCCGCTCCAGTTGCAGCGGACGGGCCGGATCGCAGGCGGTGTCACCCGTGCTGAACCCAGCCAGACCCACCGCGGCTACGATGTCGCCCGGATAGGCTGCTGCCACGTCCTCGCGACGGTCCGCAAACAGACGCAGAAGCCGGCCGATGCGTTCCTGCCTGCCGGTGCGTGCGTTGAGCACCCGGTCGCCCTTTCTCAAGACACCAGTATAAGTCCGCAGGAACACCATGCGGCGGCCTTGCTCATCATGCACGAGCTTGAAGGCCAGCGCGGCGGAGGGTTCCGAACTGTTCACGCTGATCGTCCCCTCGACGTCACCGTCGAAGTGCGCAGCCACCGACGGGATGTCCGCCGGACTCGGCAGATAATCCACCACGGCGTCCAACAACGGCTGGACCCCCACGAACCGGTAGGCACTGCCGGGGATGACCGGCACCAATTGATTGGCGATGGTCACGCGTCGAATCGCAGCCTTCAACGTCGCGGATGGCACCGGGCTGTTCGTCAGCCAGAGCGAGGCAACCTCGTCATCCAGGTTGGCCACGTTCGCGACCAGCTCTGCACGGGCAGCCGCCACGATTTCACGTGCGTCCGCAGGAATGCTCTCCACGCGGTAGTCCGCACCGGCGTCCTGGCTGAACCAGTAAGCACGCTCGTCCACCACGTCGAGCTGGCCATGCAACTCGTTCTCCCCGCCCCATGGCAACATCACGGGGACGGCATTGGCTCCCAGCTTCTGCCGGAGCTCGTTCACCACGCGGGCAAAGTCCGCGCCCACGCGATCCAGCTTGTTGATGAACGCGATGCGCGGGACGCGGTAACGGCTGGCCTGCCGCCAGACGGTTTCGCTCTGGGGTTGCACGCCACCCACGGCGCAGAAGACCGCGACCATGCCGTCGAGCACGCGGAGCGACCGCTCCACCTCGGCGGTGAAATCCACATGACCGGGCGTGTCGATGATGTTCAGCCGATGCGACTCCCCGGGGAAGAGATGGCTCACGCCCGCCCGGGGCAGCTGCGTCCAGGCACACGAGACTGCGGCGGCAAAGATGGTGATGCCTTTGCGTTGCTCGATTGGATTGAAATCCGTGGTGGTGGTGCCGTCGTCCACGTTGCCAGCCTTATGAATGGCTCCGGTGTAGAGCAGCATCCGTTCGGTCAAGGTGGTCTTGCCCGCGTCAATATGCGCGGCCACGCCGAGGTTCCGGATCTGCCGGAGCATCGCGTCAGTGGTTATGGACGGGTTGCGGATCATGGTGGACTTCGTTGCGTTCATTTGGATTTCTCCGGTGATGACGCGATCCGGCGGGGGATAAAAACAAAACCCTGACGGAGCGCGTCAGGGTTGCGGTGTTCTTACGATGTTCGAATCGTCTAGATAAAAGAATTCTCGGACCCTGAGCTGATCAGAGCCTTCTGAATTGTCTTAGGAACGAATACGTTCATCAGCGGCTATATAACCTCAGCTTCTCCGGATTGTCAAATCGCCTGCTCCCATCCAATGTCTCGCTCGACGCCGCCTATGCGCACGCCCGGCAACAGCTGGCCACCGCCCACCGCAAGCTCGGCATGACGCTCGCCGCCGTCGTGGTCTGTAGCGCGGGCGGACTCTACCCCCATTACGAAACGCGCACCCGCCGCGTGCTGATCGCCAAGTTCAGGGCTGCGCGGGCGGTTCCCGCCACTGACACCGAGATTCCCGCCGCCGCAAAGCGTTCCATGGACAGTCAGGCCGACGAAGCTTTGTGCCTGGAGGAACAGCACGACGAGTTGGTGGCCGGGCTGGCTGTGAGCATGCCTGCCGTTTTTGCTTTGTCCCCAGCACCTCGACCATCGAGCAGTCGCCGGCACTCAAAGCGTTTGGATGGAGCGATCCCGATGCGGAGTGGGGGCGTATGTGCTCTTGCGGACGTGGGACGAAAAGCAGTTCCTAGCCTCCCTGCGCAAGGCCGAGCGGACGCCCAGGTCCGGGCTGAAGCCCGACGGCAATCGCGCCGTCATGCTGTGCACCACGACCGATCCCTATCAGGTGATCAAGCACCCGGATGCCAAACGTGCTCAGGAGCTTCGTAACCATGCTGCCTTCTTCCTCGCGTGAGTCATGCGGCATCTCGCCCTCATCGCCGCCCTTGTGAGCGGCCTGCCGCCGGCCTCCGTGCTGGCACTGCACGGCTGGCCGCTAAGGGTTCGACAGGCTGCTCATGTCGCCCAGCCGCCGGGTGAAGGTTGCACGCCCCGGCACGGCGACCAGCTTTTCGGCTGTGTCATTCGTGCTCTTGGTTGCGATCGCGATGGGCAGGGACACTAGAAACAAGGCCGATCCAACCACGGTCGCCACCAGACAGACCGGCCGCACGATGATGATGTCGGCCGCGATCACTTCCGGGCTGCCATCTTCCTGACCCTGGCACTTTGCCTCCGGGGCACAGAATAGCAGCATAGCGCAACAGAGGAGCAGGCTGATCGGGGACCGCAAGTTTGAGATCGCGGGCTTGAGGAGAAATGGGGAGAGGATGGTTTTCATGCTTTGGGGGTTTGGCTTCGAGCAAGTGAAGAACGAGTGGGCTTTCGATAAGAGGCACCAGAGAGCGGCGTGGAATTACAAGTCGTCTACTGCTTCGCGGGTGACGGACGATTTGTGAACGTCGGCGTGCGATTGGTAAAGACTGGGGTGCTGTTCGAGAAGACCGGTGTGCTGTTGGTATACAAAGGCGTGCTGTTCGTGGGGATCCGTGTGGTGTTCGTGAACACCGGCGTGGAATTCGTGAACAACGGCACGCGGTTTGTGTAGAGATTGGTGATGATGGGACCACCCGGAGGATTGGTGTTGGGAGGCAACGGAACCGGCGGCGAGGGTGGCACCGGTTGATTCGGCGAGGGCAGCACCGGCGCGGTAGGCGGCGACGGGGGAACTGGCAAGGTGGGGGGAGTGGGCGGCGTAGGTGCTCCCTGTCCAATAATGTCTGGGCCGATGATCGCCATCGCCAGCACTACGAACAGCATGGCCAAACCAAGGATGGTTCCCTGGCGTTTTCCGGGAATGCTGGCCCAACGCCCCTCAGTCGGCATTGCGCGCACTGTAAATATCGTTTTCATGCTCGTTTGTTGTTGGAGGATTGGTTTGAAAATGTCCTTGTGGTCAAGGGGCAGCCAGCCACCGGAGCCAGGTGGCGGTCAACTGTGCATCACACTGTGAACCGGCGTGTTTGCACGTGTCTTGCGTGGCACGGAGGGATCCTTCGGGGCGGACGCCTCGCCCGTGACACAGATGGCGTGGGCTTTGGCCCGGGTGAGAATGTCCTTGGCCCGCGTGATTTCCTCCGAGTTTTCCGTGTGGACCGAGATGAGGATGTTGCCCTCCCTGATCTTGCCCTCGTAACGCTTGGCCTCGATCTCGGGAATGCCCAGGCCGATCAGCCCGCCAGCGATGCCGCCGACCGTCGCTCCCAGCGCGGCCCCGCTCAGCGCAGCCATGATCGGTCCCGCCGCAATGAACGGCCCGGCTCCCGGGATGGCCAGAGCGCCGATGCCAGCGATCCAGCCCAGGGCACCGCCGACCACGCCGCCGGCACTGGCGCCGGTCGCCACACCTTCCGGGGCTTTCGTGTGCTTCTCGTGCGCGAAGTCCCGGGTGGTGCTTTTGTCCGGCATCAGCACAGAGATGTCGTTGCTGGAGAAATTGGCGTCCTTGAGCTGGTCCACGATTTTTTCAGCCTGAACGAGCGACGTGGCGAGGCAGAATACAGATTGCTTGGACATAAGATTGGGGGGTGATGGGTTGGCTGAGGTGATCGAATCATTCACGACTGTCGGCGGACTTCACTTCCAGTTGATTGCTCACGTTCTCCGGCGGGACGGTGCGTTCAGCGATTTTGCCGATCAGCCGCTTTTCCTCGGGCGTGTTCACCGGTCCCCGCAGCGTCACGAGACCGTTTTTGGTGATGATCTTCACATTTCGGGCGTTCACGGACAGGCCCGGCTGCGCGATGACTTCCTTTCTGATTCGAGACGCCGTGGCGATATCGGCCTTGCTGTTCCCCTGATCCAGCGCCGTCAGAGTCAGGCCTCCGCGATCCCGGACATTGATGGCGGTGTTGTCCACGGCGACTCCGTTGTCGACAACGATCGGACCGGTTCGGATGAAGTAAGGGGTTAACTGGTAGGCCTCGTAAATCGTGAGGACATAGCGGGGTTCATTGAAGTCAGGCCACTCGGTGGGTTTGAAATGGGGAGCCCCGATCAGCATCGATTTCGAGACATCCAGCTTCAGGGTGTCCCGCTCGTAGTTGAACCGCAACGCCGTGGGCGGAACCGCGCTCAGTTCGTCACCCAGTCCAAGAAACCCGCCCGAGGAAACCAGCACGGCTACAAGCCGGCCCGAGGCCAGGTCCACCAGGATATTCTCCACCTTGCCCAGCTTTTCATCCTGGTAGTTTCTGACCGGGGTGCCGATGACCTTGCTGGCTTTCTGCAGCAAGGGCAGACGCGACATCAGAATCAGCAACTCGGCTTCGGCCGGAGTGCGTTTTTCTGGGGAACCTGCGGCGCTGTCCGACCGGGTAAAAGCAAAGGCGGATTCTTCCCCATAATGGCGATAGACGATGGCCAAGCGGTCCGCCTCGCAGCCTTCCGTCCACCTGGCCATCTCGAACTTCGGGGCGCTCTTGAGCTTCTCCATGTCGGCGTCCAGATGCAGAACCTGATGGGTGACATCGTGACGCAGGGCTCCCGGAGGCACGGCGGTCAAGGTGTTCCCAAGGCCTAGAAATCCGCCAGTGGACACGATCACCTGCACGAGCCGGCCCGTTTCCACGTCAATGGCCAGTTCTTCCACTTTGCCCAGCTTTTGGTCTTGATAGTTTTTGACCGTCATCCCGAGGAGGTCACTGGCCTTGGCCGCGCCGTTCAGCCGGTCGGCCCGGGGCCGGTCCAAGCGCTGACGCGTGTCTCCCGAACGGGTGGACTGCGGGGCGGAGGGATTCTGAGCCAGTGCCGGGCAGGCCATGCAGATGGCGGCGACGACACCGAGGATTCGGCTGAGTGGGGGTTGCATAAGCTTTGGGCTGGTGGGGGTTTTGGGTGCTTGATGCCGCTCTCACCTCTCTCCTTTGCAGAAGTCGTGCCGTTACCCATGCGACCTAAAAACCGGTCTTCCCAAGCCAAACCCGGGACAATGAAGCCAGCTGGCGGGGTTACCGACCGGCAGGAATGCAATTTGCAACTGACCCGGCGGCCGGGATATGCGGATTGCATGTCCCATTCACGCGCTGAAAACGGGGGCAACCCCTCAACCATCCGACCGATCTCTCACGACCGGACAGTCTCCCCCCGCATGCACCGTCTGGAGGAGCTGATCCGCTGCACCCAACGCCGCAGCACATCGGCTCCTGCCGGAGACAATCTGAGACCAGCGAAAACTTGACCTGCCCCTACGATTCATTTCCCCGGCTTGGACATGACAGCCTCATCCGAAGAACGGGGAGGCCGAAAGCGGCACTACAGACTCAGCCGATGAACGCAACCGACGATGAATGACAACCGGGCTGCCGCCCGAATCGGGGTGCTTGCACCAACCCACTCGAAGATCATCGATCAGCGTCAGCCACTGGTGCGCTTCGTCAAATGGGCCAGCACCCGCCGCTTGAATTCTTCCGTGTCATACGGCTTGATCACGTAGTCCACCGCGCCCAGTTCAAAGGCCTTCTCCACCACCGGCGGACTGCTTTCGGCGCTCACGAAGACGACGGGGATGGCCTTGAGGTCAATGTCCTCCTTCAGGCGGCGGCACACCTCCAGCCCGCCCATGCGGTGCAGGTGAACGCCCAGGATGAGCAAGTCAAACCGGCGCTGCCGTGCGGTTGCGAGGCCCTGTTCGCCCGAACTGACGATGGTGGCTTGAAGCCCGATGGTTTGCAGCAATCGCTGCATGTCGAGAGCGATGAGGGCATCCTGGTCAACGATGAGGACTTGGGCAATCGAGTCATTCACAATTATACTATGCTGGCCGTTGTCTGCTGCGGGGAGTCGTTCCGTTCCCTCAGTGTTCAATCAAGAACCGTGAGGACAAAATAGCCCGCGAAAATCGGTGAACCATTGGCAGGGCTACCTAAGGATTTCACCCTATCATTGGCCGGGACAGTCCCGAAGAAAGCTCAAATTCCCGGAGCAGATCGTTCCAGGTGCGGACGTGGCGAGGTTCCTGCACTCCGTGACCGGCGGTTCGGGAAGGCACGCAGGACTCGGGGCTGCAAAGTGCAAGGAGGCGGCAAAATGCAAGGTGACGCCTGCCTGGGCAGCAGTCCTGGCCTTCGGTTTTATAACGGTCTATGAGGAGGAAATCATCTGGCACAATTCCGGCTAACGACATCGTCGAACACGATTCACCTCGAAAGCCCAAGCCCACGAACCTTATGGACAATCCCTTGCACCAATTATTTTTGGACGAACTTGCCCATGCGCTGGATGCCGAAAGACAGATGCTGGAGGCACTGCCGCAACTGGCGCTGGCAGCCCAGGATGAGGAACTCCGCACGGTCCTCGAAGCTCATCGCGAAGAAACTGAGGCGCAAGTGGCCCGCCTCGAATGGATTTTTGAATCGCTGGGCCGACCGGTGGCGGGCAGGCGGTGCTGCGCGATGGAAGGCATCATCGAAGAAGGTGACGAACTGCTGGCTCAGAATGAGGAATCATGGGCCTTGGACCCGGTCATCATCGCCTCCGCGCAAAAGGCGGAGCACTATGAAATCGCGGCTTATGGCACGCTCTGCACCTGGGCTGAACTCCTGAGACAGGACGAAGCCCTGGAATTGCTCCGGGCATCACTCGCGGAGGCGAAGGCGGCGGACGAGAAGCTGACCAGCATCGCAATCTCCCTGGCGAACGTCACGGTGGCCGCCTGAACTGGATTCAGGGACTTTAGGGGGAACGCCTACGAAAGGATGGGAACTCCTCCCAATTCTCCTGCTTGCTCCGATCAGGCAGGCTTGGCTGCGTGATCCTCCAAACCCCTCACGGGATGACGCCCACCCGGTCGTTCCATGCCTTTGAATTTGCATGAAGATGTCCACTGCCCATGTGCTCGCCGTTGAAAGCGACGCGAACTTCGCCGCTGAGATGCCGCGCTTCATGCGTCCTCATGGGGTCGAAATCATGGTCACCAGCTCCGGTATCAGGGCTTTGGAAATCGTCGCGCAGCTGCCCTTCGACTTGATCATTCTCAACATCCGCCTGCCGGACATCAACGGCCTCGAAGTATGCCGCCGCCTGAAATCGGACCCGCGCTCGCGACATCTGCGCGTCATCTTCCTGAGCAGTGAGGGCAACCCTCAATTCAGGGACATCGCCCTGCGGCTTGGTGCCATGGACTACCTGGCCAAACCCTATGCCAGGCAGGAATTCAAGCGGTGGGTCCTGGATCAATTGGATCACGTTTCCCCTGCCTCGAATGCCGGTGCTGCCGGCCTCCAACTCCAAACCGTATGAGCCTCCAATCGTTTGCATTGCCCCGGCCGGTGACTTGCCCGCTCGCCAAAATCCTTTACGTGGAAGACCAGCCGGCCGTCGCCGCCATCATCCTGCTAGAACTGGTGCGCGCCCGGCTGGATGTCACCGTCGTTCGCACCGGTGAGCAATGCCTGGCGGTGGCCCGTGAACAGCCGTTCGACTTGATCCTGCTGGACCACATGCTGCCGGGCTTGGACGGCCTTGAGGTCTGCCGCCGGCTGAAGCGTGACAACGTCCTGAAGCGTATCCCGGTCGTATTCTTCACGGCGGCACCCAACATTGCACTGGCTCGTGAGGCCCGCCGACTCGGGGCGGAAGATTATCTGGAAAAGTCCTTTCATTCGTCCGAGCTCACCGCCCGGATTCTGGCGGCCATCACCTTGGCACAAGCCACCACGCCGCCTTTGCGCATCCCGGCTGAGACGGGACGTGACCTCGTCAGCGCGGGGCCACGAGGCCCGCGCGAGGAATTTTAGATTCGAGTGACCTGCTCCTGCTTCTGGGCCGGAGCGCAGCGCTCCAGTTCGCGGCCGCCTGCGGCGGAATTCGGGATCAGCGGCTCGGCTGCTCCACGTTCACCTTGAGCGCACGCTTGGCCGGGGGGCGGCGGATCGCCTGGCGCGAGTCGGGGCGGCGTTCGCTGGACAATTCCTTGATTTTCACGGGCAGGCCGCTGGCGGCCGACTGTGCCAGCGAGCGGATGATATGCACATCCAGCAGGCCTTCGACGCCCGACGGCTCCGGCTCGCGGTTCCGCAGGATGCAGTCAGAGAAGTAGAGCAGTTCCGGCCCAAACTGGTCCCGCAGCAGGTATTTGCGATGCTCGGTGTGTCCGTCCACGGTGATCTCCATCGCGATGGCTTCGGAATACTCGTAGGCCTGAGTCAGTCGCAGCATCCCCTTGGTTCCCGTGACCGTGTAGATGGCGGCATCCGTGGCCCCGAAGCTCGTGGTGAAGCTGCCCAGCCGGTCCTTGGGAAAGCGCATGACTGCACTGGTCATTTCATCCACTTCCTCGAACCGCGGGGACGTGTTGCGGGCGGAGTAGGCAAACACCTCCGTCGGCTCCGCGCGGAACAGATAGCGGGCGGCGTTGATGCAATAGATGCCGATGTCAAACAGCGTGCCGCCGCCCAGGTCCTGCTTCAGCCGGATGTTACCGGGCCGCACCTGCATCGTGAACAGCGATTGAAAGATGCGTGGTTCGCCAATTTTCCCCGCTTGCAGGATTTTGATGGCTTCAAGGTTGGCCGTGTCAAAGTGCAGCCGATAAGCCGTCATCAATTTCACCCGGTTTTCGGCACAGGCCTGAATGATGTCCAGGCACTCCTGCTCCGTGGTGGCGAGGGGCTTCTCGCTCAGCACATGCACTCCCGCATTGGCCGCCCGCACGGCGAAATCCCGGTGCAGGCTGTTCGGCAAGGCGATATACACGGCGTCCACCGTGCCGCTGCCCATGAGCGCATCGTAGTCATCATAACCACAGGTGGCGGTCACCCGGTAGTATTGGGACAGTTGCTTGAGCTTCTTGGGATCGTCCGAGACCAGCGCGGCGATCACGGAATTCGACGCGGCATTCGAAAAGCCGGGCAGCACGGCGGTCTGGGCGATATGCCCGAGACCGACAACGGCGTAGCGGATGGCAGCTTTGGCGGCAGATTTCGTGGGTTTCATAGGGGTTCATTTTCTGGTTACCGTGATGGCGTTCGTCAAAAGGATGGAATTGGGGATCAGAAACGTCTTGGGATCGTTGCGGAGGGTGGTGTAGCGCAGATCGATGCGGGTGACTTCACCCTCCAAGCCCGTGATGCTGACCTGGTCGCCGCGATGAAACGGGCGGTAAAACAGGATCATCACTCCGGCGAGGACGTTGGACAGCGCGTCGCGAAACGCAAATCCCAGGGCAAAACCGGTCAGGCCGAGCCCCGCGACGAGGGCGGAAACATTGATCCCCAGCGTGCCCAGCGCCGTGACAAAACCAAAGATGAGCAGCGCTGTCCTCGCGATGCCGCTGATCAAGCTCAGCACCTCCTCCTTTTGGGGGGCCGAGTCCTGCCCCATGCGGGAAACGAGATGCTTGATCAGCAGGCTGGCCATGATGAAGCCGAAGAAAATCAAGCAGGAGACTACGAGCTTGGTCCCCCACAGAGCAGCCCGCTGCCCAATGTCCGGTGGGACGAACTGGAGCAATTTTTCTTCCCAGGAGGTCATTTGCTTTGCTGCTTTCGCCGCCGCCGCCGCAGTGCCTGCGGAACCGTCGGGCGTCGGGTTTCTGGCCGCCTGAGTTTTTCAGCAAAGAGTGTGCCGACTGTCCAATCGTGGAGGCCGGGTGCGATGAACCCGCTTGCCCTTGGGGAAGGGGTTTGAAGTCGGGCAACAGCACCGCCGATCGTCCGGCTGGACGGCAGTGCAATACCTATTCCATCCCCAGCTTTTTCCGTTTCCGGTAGAGCGTGGCCTGATCGATGCCGAGCACCCGGGCCGCCTCGACCTTGCTGGGATAGCGTTCCAGGACCTTGCGCATGTGCGATTCCTCCAGCGCCTCCAGGGTGATCGGCGCCCCGATGTGGGGCATGTCATCGCCTGCGGGGGCGGGACTCGCGGCCGTCTTCCGCACCTCCGCTGGAAAATCTTCGGGTTCCAGTTTGCAGCCACGCGCCATGATGACAGCCCGCTCGATCGCGTTGCGAAGTTCGCGCAGATTTCCCGGCCAGGCGTGGGTGGTCAGGACGCTGCTCGCGGCCGCGGAAAAACCCTCGAACTGGCGACCACACTGTTTCGCAAAGTGATTCAGATAATGCTCGGCGAAGCGGCTTAAATCGTCGTGCCGGGCGCGCAGGGGCGGCATTTCCACCGCGATCACATTGAGACGGAAATAGAGATCCTCGCGAAACGCGCCTTCGGCCACGCGTTGCTTCAGGTCGCGATTGGTGGCGGCGATGATCCGCAAGTCCGCCGTCCGGGAAATGTTCTCCCCCAGACGTTCGTATTCACGCTCCTGAAGCAGGCGCAGCAGTTTGGGTTGAATCTCCATGGGCAGATCGCCGATCTCGTCGAGAAAGAGCGTGCCGCCTTCCGCCGCCTTCACCTTGCCCCAATGATCTTTCACGGCCCCGGTGAAGGAGCCTTTGGTGTGGCCGAAGAGTTCGCTCTCCAGCAGTTCCTTGGAGAGGCTGGGACAACTCACGGTCACAAACGGTTTGTCCGCCAGATGGCTGTTCTGGTGGACCGCGCGCGCAGCCATGCTCTTGCCGGTGCCGCTCTCCCCGAGAATGAGCACCGAGGCGGGCGTTTTCGCAGCCCGCACCAGGACGTCCATCACCTCCTGCATCACCGGCGTGGTGAAATCGAAAATGGGGGTGACACCCTGCGCCTGGGTTTCCGTGACTTCGTTCTCCAGACGCTTGATGCGCTGGCCCAGCTTGCGCAGTCGTTGCAGGCGGGCGAGCACTGTCAGGAAATGATCCCGTTGAAACGGTTTCTCCAGAAAGTCCACCGCGCCCCGGCGCATGGCTTCCACGGCGGCCTGCACGATCCCCTGCGCAGTGAGCATCACGACGGGCAGGTTCGGATCGATTTTCAAGATCTCGGAGAGCACCTCCATCCCGTCTTCCGGCCCGAGATGCAGGTCGAGCAGCGCCGCGTCGAAACGCTCCTCTTTAAGCCAGGCCAGCGCCTGCTCGCCCGAGCCGGCCCCTTCGGCACGGTGGTTTTCATCGCTGATGAGGCAGCAGGTGGCCTCGCGAAAGGCCTTGTGGTCGTCGATAACGAGGAAGTCCATAAGATGAGGAGAGTTGAGGCTTGCGGATGACTCAGGAGCGAACGAGTTACGCCGATTCACGACCGTTTGAGGGCATCCTGGTCAGATGGGCCAGCTGAGACAGCGAACCGCCTGGCTGGGCCTGGCTCTGAGCCTTGCAAGAAATTTCCGGCGCTGGTCCGGTCGTCGGCAGATCGTCACTGTGCATCACGCGGTTCATCAGCGATGCGAGCCGTCGGTTTGAGATGCAGCATCCCAACCACTGCCGGATTCGACTGCCGGAAGTGCGGAGGCGTTCGATCTTCCACTGGGTCTCCCCCCGCCACTGCGCCCCGCCCAGCTTTTCAATCAGCGCATGATCCGCGGCGAACCACCGCCGGCGCCAGGGCCACAGGAGCAGCGCGACGGGCACGGCATGCACCGGCAGCGCGCGCAGCAATACACGGTCACCAAACTCCGCCACGCCACATTGGTGGGCCGCGCAGAAACGGAACCGAAAGCTGCCCGCCTTAGGCGCGTGCCCCCTATTTGTCGCCAGAGCGGAGGGCAAGCCCTGGCGGGCGGTGGCGACGACGCCGGCCCCAAGGGACTGATCACTGGCAGCCCGGGCCCGGGGCGAATACAGTGGGTCCGGCGACGAAGGCGCAAAAAAGGCCAGTCCCGCCTGACGCGCGGCCTGCTGGATTGCTTCCAGCCGGACGGAGCCGGCCCCGTCGGGATTCTCCTCGGTGCCAAACAGGGCGATCACGGCGGTGGCGGTTCCCTGCTTGCAGTCGATGGCCGCTTCGGCCCATTGCCCCACGGCGGCGGGGAGCGGATGCGGACTGTTCGTTGCGATGATCAAGATGTCCGCCTGAACCGCGTCGCTGCTGGCGATGGCGCCCCAATTGGTGTCCGCAAGCAGATTGAACGACCAGGGGAAGGGATGAAAATCGAGCTGCTCCCCGGCTTCCCGGCCCAGTTCCGTCATCACCCGCATGGCCCGCTTGCCAGCGGCGATCTCGTTGTAGGCGATGACGACCCGAAGCTGCTCGGCGGGACCCCGAAAGCCGGCATCGCTCCTCGTCTCCGCCAAGCAAGTTTCATCTCTCATAGGTGTGAGAATGACATGGGAGCGGAAAGATGGAATTGGGAGGCCGCTCCCAATATGGCTAGGCATCCACCTGATTGCTGACTGGTTCTATCCCGGTGTCGTAACCGGGTGCTGACTCCCCGAGCCGGATTCTCAATCTACCTGGGCTCCGAAACAGAGCGCGAGCGGAGCGCGGCGTTCACGCCGCCGAAAGGTGGGGAGCAGAAGTGCGCTCGAGCCACCCGTTGTCTGCTCCCGTTTCTGCAGCCTGAAGGCCAGGATTTGCGTCGCTTCATGCGGCCCCGGGTGAGGCCTCAGACACGGGGGGTGCCATCGCCGCTTGAAGCCGGACCGTAAACGTGGCGCCCGCTCCGACTAGACTGGCACAGGTCAATTCCGCGTTGATACGTTGCGCCAGCTTTTTGGCAATGCTGAGGCCCAGTCCAGTGGAGGGCTCGTCGCCGGTCGGCCGTGCGGAGAGCCGGCCATAGCGGCGGAACATGCGTTGATGATCTTGCGGGCTGAAACCCGGACCCTGATCCTTGACGACACACTCGACGATTTTTGCCGTCGCTTGCACCACCAGTTCCACCCGCTTGCCGTGGGGTGAAAATTTCACCGCGTTGGAAAGCAGGTTGTCGAGTATCTGGCCCAGCGCACGCTGGTCCGCGAACACGAAGACCTCGGCTTCAGGCAGGGACACGCGGATCTCCATGTGCTTGCGGGCCGCAGTCTCGCGATGGTCCCGCACCACCCGCGCGACCAGCTTGGAAAGACTGACCGATTCATGCTGGAGGCTGAAGCCATTCTCGGCGGCGGAATTGGCCAGAAACCCTTTTACGAACGCGAGCAACTGGCCGGTGGTATCCCAGATGTTCCCGCACAACTTGGCCTGCTCGCTGTCACCCCGCCGGGCCATGCGGTGTTGCAGCACGTCCGCGCTGGCCTGTATCCCCACCAGATGATTGCTCAGGTCGTGCGCCAGTATGCCCAGCAGTTCGTCCTTGTCCTCGACGAGTTGCCGCAGGCGGTCCCGGGCGCTCTTCAGGGCCAGTTGGGTGTGAACACGCGAGACCAGTTCCCGTTCGTTGAAGGTTTTGGTGATGTAATCCACCCCGCCGGCCTCCAGCGCCTGCACCACATCTTTTTTGTCGTCCTCAGCGGAAAGAAAAATAATGGGAATGTCCTTCCACTCGGGATTTGCCTGCACGCGGCGGCACACCTCCCGTCCGTCCATGCCGGGCATCAGGAGATCGAGGATGATCAGGTCCACCGGGCGCAGCGCCAGCCGCCGGAGCGCTGTCGGGCCGTCGGAGGCGGGAACGATTTCATGGCCGAACTTGCCGAGCACGCAACCGACGAGCTGGATGTTCACTGGCTGGTCGTCCACCACGAGGATGCGGGCCGGGGCCACGGACAAGCCTTTCGGCCCCGACTGGCCTGGGTGCGGGGGAGGGGTATTCATGCGCGGGTGTTTTGCTCCAGCATTTCGACGAGGTCGGGGAATCGTTGCAGTTCATGCTCCAGCTCCATCACGGCGTAGTTCTGGGCATGGCGGCCGAGGGACTGCGCATAAGCCGCGAGGGCGTCACAGTTCCATTTCTGCGCCAGCGCTTCCAGATTGGCGGCAAAAGCCCGGGTTTCATTGATCGCCAGACTGTCCCGCACGGCTGGCCAGTCTTCGACCAGAACCTGCCGCAACGAGGTGATGAGCCCGCTCAGCACCGGGGACTGGGGTGATCCGGCCCCTGCCGCCGGCCCCGCCGGCTGGGTCGTCGAGGCCTGGCGGGGCAGGAAGTGCGCGATCTCATCAAATAATTCGCGCTTGGAAAATGGTTTGCGCACATAGCCATTAAATCGTTCCGCCTCGTCTCGTTCCTGGTTCATGAGACTGGACGCGGTCACCGCGATGACTGGTGTCCGTTCGAGTCCGGGAAGCTTCCGGATTTCGACCAGGGCTTCACGTCCGCCCATGACTGGCATGCGCACATCGAGCAGGATGATGTCCGGCACGATTTCACGGGCCTTCTGCACGGCCTCCAGGCCGTTCACCCCGAACACGAGGCGATGATGGGAATGGGCAAACATGCCTTCGACCAGCTCACAATTCATCACGTTGTCATCCACGATCAGAAAAGTTGCCGCCCGCAGCTCGTTGAAATCCACTTCCCGGCCCGGTTCGCGGGTTTCGTTCAGGGGGACCAGCTCAGAAACCACGACGTTCGGGATGCTCAGACGAAACGTCGAGCCCTCGCCCAGCGCGCTGGTGGCCGTCACGGTGCCGCCCATCATTTCCGCCAGCCGGCGCACGATGGCCAGTCCCAGGCCGGTGCCGGCCTTTTCCTTTTCGTGGTGGAAGCCGGCCTGGATGAACGGCTGAAAAATGGCATCAAGTTTCCCCTCGGGAATGCCCACGCCGGTGTCCCGCACCTCCAGGATGAGCGTGAGCAGTTGCTTGGATTCCTGCGGTTCCGAACTCACTTGAATGCGGATGCTGCCCCGTTCGGTGAACTTCAGCGCGTTGCCGACGAGGTTCACCAGGATCTGGCGCAGCCGGATACGGTCCAGAAGCAAGGCGCGCGGCAGGTCGTCCGCGATGTGACACTCCAGCTTCAGTCCTTTGCGGACGGCGGGTTCGGTGAAGACGGTTTTAAGGAAGTAGCAAATCTCACGGGGATCGGTCGGTTCGAGCCGCAGTTCCAGCACGCCCGCCTCGATCTTCGACATGTCGAGGATGTCGGTGATCAGTTGCAGCAGGGAACTGGCGCTGGTGCGAATCGAATGCAGATACTGCCGCTGCTTTGGCTCTTGCAAATCCTGATCCAGCAATTCCGTGAAGCCCAGGATCGCGTTCATGGGGGTGCGGATTTCGTGGCTCATGTTCGCCAGAAAGGTCGTCTTCTCCCGGCTTCTGCGCTCGGCCTGCAGCTTGGCTTCGACCAAGTCACGCTCCCGCTCCTGCTGGTTCAAGGTGAGCCGGGAAAGCCGGAAGGCGAACACCCCGGCGCCGATGCCGAGCACCCCCGCCACCAGACTCGTGAGGATGGCCCGCAACAGGTGGGAGCCGGCCCCTGTCCCGCCCACGCGCACCAGGCCGGCGCGCGTTCCGCGAATCTCTGCCAGCTCTGACCGGACCCGCTTCATCAAGGCGTCTCCCTCCGCCGTGCTGACCAGGTCCACCGCCGCCTGCAGCCCCTGCTCCCGCCGGGTGGCAATGACGCGCCGGTGGAAGCCCAGCGCCTGCTCAGCCAGCGCACGCAAAGCCACCACCTTTTCTTGCATCGCAGGGTGTGGCCCGGTCAATTCGACGAGCCGGTCAAAGGCAGCGGGCAGACTCGCCTCCGCAGCCGTGAAGGGCTCCAAAAACTCCTGCTTCCCACTGATCGCAAATCCGCGCTGGGAATTCTGGGCGTCCACCAGCAGTCCCTTGACGTCATCCAGTCCCGACTGGATGGCGACCGCCTCCCGTGACTCTGCCAGGATGTTCGCGAGCTGGATCCACGCGACCGTGGCCAGCACCACGCTCGCCACGGAGAGCGTCAACCAGACGATCACCACCGTCTTGTAAACCTTGTTGTCGGGTTGTTTCACACGCCATGTCGCCGCACCAACCGGACGAATTCCAACCGCGCCAGGAATGCGCCGGGGTTTTAATGATTCGCCAAACCACTGTCCACCAAATCGTGCCTGCCGGTGCCATCCCCGGAGTTGGTGGCGGCAACCATCTCGTTCCCGGCCGGGGCAGGCGCCAGCGCCGCCGCGTTTTCCCCGCCGCACTGCTGGTGCTGAATCACATCATAAACCAGTCGCATCTTCTGAGCCACGGTGTCGGAGAGGATGTAAGGGTATAGATCGGGGAGGCCCTGGCTGCGGTTTAGAGAGTTGCAGGCCTGGGTGAGCGGGAACCAGTTTTCCAGCATGCTCTCGAACGTGGTCCCCACCGCCAATGCCCGGTTTTCCGCTGCTGCACTAGGAGTCGCCGGGTGATGCAATGACAAGGAAACCCCGTAGCCTGCCGCTGTGTCCAGCAGGTCCGTCATGTGCAGGTAATGGGCCCACGTTTCCGCCCAGTCCTCCCAGGGATGCGCGCTCGCATACGCGCTGATGCAGCGGGCCGGCCAGTCAGGAGCCGGCCCGTTCGCGTAAAACTGCCGCAACGCCTCCGCATAGTCGGCCCGTTCATCGCCAAACAGCGCCCGGAAGCGCTCCAAATATGGCGACCCCGCGATCAGGGCATCCCAATAATAATGCCCGGACTCATGCCGAAAATGTCCGATGAGCGTGCGCTGCTGCTCGGAATGCTGCACCCGCCGGACTTCCCGTTCCACATCGTCCGCCTCCGCGATGTTCAGGGTGATGACTCCGCGTTCGTGCGCCGTCAGGACGGGCGGGCACCCCGGGGTGTCCGCCAGAAATCGAAAGCGCAAGGGAGGGAGGTTGGGGGCATCGCCCGCCGGGGCCAGCAACCCCAACTGCAGGAGGGTGTAGATGAGCCGGCGCTTCTCGACCTCCACCCGGTGCCAGCGGATGTGGTTTCCCGGTTGCGAATCATCGGGGACCACCAAATTCAAGCGGCACGCCGCGCAGAACTGATTCGCTTCCTCGGCGGGGATGAACCAGTTGCACACGGCGAAAGCCTGGCCATTGGCACAGGTCCGATAACGGCCCTCGTGGGCGGGGGCGGCGAGGCTTTTCCATCCTCCCGCTCCGTCCGGTTCCAGCGCGGACATCGCCATGATGTCCGGCAGGAAGCCCAGCTTATGGCCACAGGAGAGGCACCAGTCATTCTCGAAGAAAACGTGGGCTCCACAGGCATCGCAATTAAACGTTTTCACAGACTTTCGGGGTGGCAATCGGCGGCCGCCTCACCATCCGGGGCTCGCCTTCCCGCGCCTTGTCCGGTCCTAGCAGTCCGCCCAGGCCATGCAGGGACGGCACATGCTCGCAGACGATCCGGGCGGTCACGAGCAACGGCACGGCGAGCAGCGCGCCGCCGGCTCCCCAGAGCCAGAGGCCGAAGATCAGGGTGACGAAGATGATGACCGGATTGAGCATGAAGCTCCGGCCTAGAATCTGGGGGGTGATCAAGTTCGCCTCGATGAAGTGCAAGGCGAAATAGATGCCCGCGGGCAACAGGCCCTGCCCGATCGTGTCAAAGGCCAGCAATCCGCCAATCCCCACCGCGACCACGCCTACGACCGGACCGAAATAGGGAATGAAGTTTACACACGCGATCACTCCGCCCCAGACCAGCGCATCCGGCATCCCGACGAGCTGCAAGGCCAGCCCCACGACCACTCCCAGACACACGTTTATCATTCCCAACGACAGCAGATAGCTGGAGACGCTGTGCTCGATCGCCCGGCCCATGTTCACGGCCTGCTTCTTGTCGCGCAGCCGGGGGATCAACTGCACCAGGCGATTCATGAAAGCATCCCCGGTGACGAGCAGGAGAAAGATCAGCACCAAGGTCTGACCAATGCCCGCCATCAGGCTGCCGGTCCAGTAAACCACGCTGCTGGCCATCCGGTGGTCGTTGATCTCGATCGGGACCGCCTTCGGGGCCAGATCCCCTTCGGCAACCAGCAGGCCCATGCGCGCGGCGGTTTCCTCCAGATTGACCGCCGGCTGGAGCACCGGCTGGAATTTCATGCGGAGGCGCAGAAGACTCTCCGGGGCAGTGACCACCCAGGCCAGGGCCGGCCGCCCCAGATACAGCGCGGCCAGGCTGACTGCAGCCACGAACACGCCCGTCACGAGCGCAGCCGCCAGCACGGCGGGCAGCCGGTAGCGCATGAGCCAGCGGACGGGTGGTTTCAGAATCATGGCCACCACCAACGCGAACAACACGGGCAGCACGACGACCTGTGCGAAATAGGCAAACGCCAGCAACGCCAGCACAATGAAGGTCACATGTGCATAGACGGCCAGGCGCTCATGATTTCGCGAACTGGCCGCGCCCCGCACCACCATCACACGCCGATTGACGATGGCTTGAGGAACCGGCCCGGAATCTGGATTCCCGGGACCCGGCAAACCGGGACTGGCAGTGGTTGAATTCATGTTCAAAGGGGGCTCCGGGACAGGTGATCAATTCCAAAGTGACGCGCCCATCCGGATGCCGCGCACCAGCCTCCCCAGCCAGGACCCTGTGCCGGTCAGGCGTTCGCGGACGCTTGAGAAAGCCGCGGCCAGCCCAGAAATTACGCCCACGGCGCGTTCCCCTTGCCTCACCATTCCTTGGGAGGCCGACACGAGTTCATCCAATTCCTTGAGCAACTGAACCCGGTGCAGCTCGCTGCCCATGATCAGCAGCTCTTTCCGGGTTGCGAGGACGGTCAATTTAGCGCCTGGTCCAGACATTCCCGATCCTTTCGCAATTGCTCGAGCGAGGCGGGCAGGATCTGCCAGCCGCAGCGCAGCCGATGCAGCCGCCAGTAGAGATAGACCGCGCCGAGCACGTAAACAGCCGCCAGGCCAAACAGCACGGCCACGGCCGACTGTTCCCAAAAGAGCACCGCCAGGGCCAGCGTCAAAGCGATGCCAGCCAGCAGCCCCAACGCCGCCACCCCCACGATGAGCATGATGGCCAGCAACAGCCTCTCCCGCCCCTCCTGCACCTCCACAGCCAGGAGTTCGAGCCGGTTTTCGGAGATGGACAGGAGCCGCCGCACCAGGCGTTTTGATGCGGCGACTACCTGCTCCAAATTGGTGGCTGGATGGTGCACAGACTCAGTGTTTGCGCGCCGCCAGGAAACCCACCAGCGCACCCACGCCAAAGGCGATCCCGATGAACTGGTAAGGATGGCTGCGGACGGTTTCATCCGTCGCCTTGACGCCCTCGATGGCCTTGGTCTGCACGGTGCTCCAGACATCCTTGCCATTCTCCAGCGCCGCCTTCAGGCGCTTTCGGGCTTCAACTACTTTTTCATCGGCCACTTCGGCGGTGGCGGCGAACAGTGCCTTCGCGTCATCCGCGAGGCTGTCGAGATCAGGTGTGTCAATGGTGTGTCTTTTCATGGGTATTGCAGGTTGTGTTTCTGTTTGTGCGGAACTCGTGGTGACGCAGGGCGTCAAAATGATTGTCGGGTCACACTTTCTTTCCCTGAATGATGCGCACCAGCACCATGACGATCGCGACCACCAGGAGAATGTGAATGAATCCACCCAGCGTATAAGCTGAAACCAGGCCCAGCAGCCAGGCGACAAGGAGGATGATGGCAATGGTGTATAGCATAGGTCAGACTATTGGTTGCAAGCGCGACAAGTCCCCTAAGCGATGAGTTCCTTGGTTCGTTGCTTCGGAGTCTGCCGGCGAGGTTTTCAGGATCGAATTCAAAGTGTTCACCATTTCCGCATGCCCGGGATCGCCTTCGGTTTTGCAACGCCGCATGCCCGCGATGCATCTGGCCTTTCAGCTAGGAGCGTGCCGGACACCAGGAAATTGGGTTTCGGGTCCCGATTACAAATAACCTGAGCAATCCCGTGGCAACCATCGCCACCGAGCCGCGGGCCTGGTCGGATCGGCGTATGCATTCCGCAACTACAGCCGGAGCTCTGTTGCAAATTGCATAGCCGTTTCGTGGTTTGCGCGGCCGGGCGATTTTATCCGGGCTGGCCCTGCCTTTTATTTCTCCGACCAAGGCGCATCCCGGCGAAGGCAGCCGGACGGGCGCTCCCTGTATCCATAAAGCCTCTGGAATAGCTGGCCAGCCCCGGGGTGCGCTGCCGAATTGCATACGGACCAATACGGCGCGTTCCGTCCTCGAAAGAGCGATGGCCGGGTCATCGTGCAGCCCGTCGGCACGAAGCCTGCAACTGCCACAATCGCGTCGGGTGACGCGGAGAACTAACAAGCAACGACACTACACCTATGAACACACTGCAAATCAAAGGCGACTGGAACATTGTGAAGGGCAAGCTCAAGCAGAAGTGGGCCAAACTGACCGACGACGACCTGCAATACGTCCAGGGGAAAGAGGATGAATTGTTCGGCCGCATCCAGAAGCGCACTGGCGAGACGAGGGAGGCCATCGAGAAGGCCTTCGATGACTGCGGCTGCTGTGATACCACGGCCACGCCTCCGTATCGCCGCACCGGCAAGTGATGTCAGGTTAGCTCAAGCGGCCGCCGGTTGCTTGAGCTGGCCTTTTTATCCCGGCGTCAGGAACCCGATTCGAGATGCAGGAACTCCGGCACTGCGAACCATCTCCTCCTATGTCAAAACCAACGATATTCTGCATTGCAGCATCGGATGCGCAGGTCGCTCACATCTGTGATCGCCTGAAAGACGCGGGTTTTTCCAACACGGACGTTTCTGTGGTCTTCCCCGAGGAGCGCACCCGGGATTCGGTGCGCGAGGGGACGCTGACCGGGGCAGGGGCGGGAAGCGTCGTGGGCGGTGGCTTGGGGTGGCTCGCCGGGATCGGCTCCCTGGCCCTACCGGGGGTCGGCCCCGTGATTGCCGCAGGTCCCCTCATGGCCGCGATCACTGGCGCGGCAGTTGGGGTGGCCGTGGGCGGCGTGGCGGGCGGCCTGGTCAGTCTAGGCCTTCCCGAGGCCGAGGCCAGGAGTTATGAAGAACGCCTCAAGAGCGGCAGCATCCTCATCTCGGTCCATACCCGCAGCAGCGGGGACATGGTCAGGGCCAGGGCCATTTTCGCCTCGTCGGGAGCGGAGGACATTTGCCTCATCGACGAAGCATCGACAGCACGTTCCCCGACCACGCGGAACGCAATCCAATCAACCAAGCCTGCCCACAGTGCAATCCACCGGTGACGGGCCATCCCTTGCGGTCGGGCACCACCCGGCCGCACGGGGATTTCAAAACAATCGGGCGAGGGCGCCCGGGTCTCCTGCAAATCTGCAATTTGATCAACCCAAGGAATCCTATGAAAAACCCACTAGCCCTCGCGCTGCTGATTGGCGGCGTAATCCTGCTCGGCTTCGGCATCAGCGCCTCAACGTCCTTTAGCTCGGACATCTCCAGATTCTTCACGGGCTCGCCCACGGACAAGACCGTGTGGCTGGTCATCGGGGGAGCTGTCGCCGCTGTCTTCGGCCTGGTGCTGGCGACACGCGGCGGAAAATCTTGAACTGACGGGGAGCGGTTTGAAACGCCGCTCGTTGGGCCTGCTGGCCGGCATCGCCGGCCAGCTATAGGCGGTCCGGACAAGTGCCAGACAAACGCGGAAGACCACCCCAACCCCATGAACTTCGCCCCGCGGCATCTCAAACGATACGAACAAGTCGCGTTGTTCCTTTGGAAGTATGGCCGCTCGGATCTGGTCCAGCAGATGGGCATCCCCGACGGGCTGGAACTGCCGGCAAAGAACGCGACCGAGGCGGGCGAGGTTGGTCCGGAGACGCTCGCGGACGATTTGGAGGCCATGGGCCCGACCTTCATCAAGCTCGGCCAGGTGCTGGCCGGCCGGCCAGACCTGCTCCCCGAAGCCTATGTGAAGGCGCTCGCCCGCTTGCAGGACAAGGTCAAACCCTTTCCCTACGCGGAAGCCGAGCAAATCGTGACGATGGAACTGGGCGTGCGCATGTCCAAGGCCTTCTCCCGTTTCGATCATGAGCCGATCGCCGCCGCATCGCTCGGCCAGGTGTATTCGGCCGCCTTGCGCGATGGCCGCCCCGTGGTGGTCAAGGTTCAGCGCCCCAATATCCGCCCGCAAATCGCCGACGATTTCGCCATGCTCGAAGAGATCGCCGCCTTCCTGGACGAGCACACCGAATTCGGGCGACGGCACCGGTGCCGGGAAACGCTGGAGGAATTCCGGTTCACCATCCATCAGGAACTGAACTACGAAGCCGAGGCGCAAAACTTGATCGCCGTGGGGGTCAATCTGCAGGAGTTCCCCCTGATCCTGGTGCCGCAGCCGGTGCCGGATTACAGCACCCGTTGCGTCCTTACGATGGACTACGTGCAGGGCCGGAAGGTCACCTCGATTGGTCCGCTGGGCAGGCTGGAACTGGACGGGGCACCGCTGGCCGAGCAGCTTTTCCGGGCCTACTTGAAGCAGGTGCTGCTAGACGGTCTGTTCCACGCCGATCCACACCCGGGGAACGTTTTTCTCACGGACGATGGCCGCCTCGCCCTGCTTGATCTGGGCATGGTGGGCCGCACGACTTCGGCGATGCAGGAACACTTGTTGAAGATCCTGATCGCACTCAGCGAGGGGCAGAGCGATGCGGTCGCGGACATCGTCATCCGCATCAGCCAGACCGCCGATGATTTCAACCAGGCCGAGTTTCGGCGCCGGCTGAACTTGCAGCTCCCCTTGCGCCAGGAGCAAGCCTCCCAACAGCTCCACGTCGGGAAGTCGTTGTTGGAAGTGGCCCGGAACGCCGCCCAGAACGGACTGTTCGTGCCGCCTGAACTCACGATGCTGGGCAAGACGCTGCTCCAACTGGAGGAGGTGGGCACGATCCTCGATCCTGATTTTGATCCCAATGCGTCCATCCGGCGGAATGTCGGTGAGTTGATGTCCCAACGCATGCGGAAGAGCGCCACCCAGGGCAATCTGTTCAGTTCCCTGCTGGAGATTAAGCAATTCATCGGCGGTCTGCCGTCCCGGTTGAACCAGATCATGGATGCGGTGACCAACCACGAGCTGGAGATCAAGGTCAAAGCGGTGGATGCCAAGCTGATCATGGAGGGCTTCCAGAAAATCGCGAATCGCATCACCACCGGCATCATCCTGGCGGCGCTGATCGTCGGAGCCGCACTGCTGATGCAGGTGGAAACACCCTTCCGCCTGTTCGGCTATCCGAGCCTGGCGATCCTGTGCTTCACCACGGCGGCGGCCGGGGGGTTCTGGCTGGTGTTCAGCATTATTGTTCAGGATCACAAGGACCGGAAGAAACCGCCCCGCTGAGCAGGCTGCGGACCCGGTCCTCACCCCGCCACTGAGAAAACCGAACCCTTATGAAAACAAGCACCGCCCGGACCTCTCCTGTGAAACCGGCATCCAGCAAACCCCGTCCCCTCGAAGCCAGCGAGCATCCCCTGGCGCGCGATGCCCGGGGCACGGCTGACCGCGCGGAAATCCGCCAGCGTTCGCCGGTGGTTTCCGCCCCCCGCCAAACGCGCCGCCCGATGGAGCGCGGTGGCCAGCGGCGGTCCGCCAGCCGTTGAGACTTCGCCCGGCTCCGGGCAGGCACCATCACCGGTGATCGAACCGTCAGGGAACCACATCAAGGAAATGGACCAGCACCGTGAGCATGGAGAACGACGTCGCAGGCCGCCCCAGCTTTCGCTGGCGGAAGGGCCCCGGTTCGTGATGTCCCTGGCCAGGCTGGTCCGCCAGACCACCCTCGAATGGATGGCCCAGGACGTGCCCCGGCTCGGAGCATCGCTGGCCTTCTACACCATCTTTGCGATTGCGCCGTTGTTTGTGATTGTGCTGGCCATCGCCGGCCTGTGGTTCGGCGAAGAGGCGGCCCGGCGCGAACTGTTCAACGAAGTGTCTGGCCTCGTGGGCAGCGAAGGTCGCGAAGCGATTGAGGCGCTGGTCAGCGCGGCCAACCAGCCCAAGGCCGGGGCCTGGGCCACGGTGGCGGCCCTGGCCACGCTCTTCATCGGTGTTACCGGAGTCTTTGTGGAACTTCAGGATGCGCTCAACACGGTTTGGGGCGTCCGCCGGCTGCCGGGGCGCGGGTTCCACAGATTTGTCAAAGACCGCCTCCTTTCCTTCGCGCTCGTGGTGGGCATGGGCTTCCTGCTGCTGGTCTCCCTGGTGCTCAGCGCGGGACTATCCGCATTTGGCAAATTTCTGGACGGCCTCCTGCCGGCGCAGGAGGTGATCTGGCAAGGGGTCAATTTCACGGTCTCGTTCGGGGTGATCACGGTCCTTTTTGCCCTGGTTTTCAAGGTGCTGCCCGATGTGAAGATCGCGTGGCGCGACGTCTGGATTGGCGCGGTCATCACCGCGCTCCTGTTCAATCTCGGCAAGCTGCTGATCGGCTTGTATCTGGGCCGCAGCGGGATCACCTCGGCCTACGGGGCGGCCGGCTCGCTCGTCGTCATCCTGATGTGGGTCTATTACTCGTCCCAGATTCTCTTCTTCGGGGCGAAGTTTACCCAGGTCTATGCCAACGAATATGGGGCCCGTCTCGAACCCACCTCCGGCGCGAGCATTGTGACCACCCAGCGACCGGCCGGCGCACCACGCGGCACCCACGCCAAACCAAAGGAAGCCCGTGTCTGACAGCCAAAAGCAAAGCGCAAAGCCGTCGTCCGGCCATGGTTATGTGTTCCTGGGCGCGGCCCTCCTGGCCTTCATCCAAGCGTATGCGCTGCTGTCCCCGGTGCTCCTCTCGTTCCTCCTGATTGTTGTCATTACGTTTGCGGTCAATCCGCTCGTCGCGCGGATGAAGGCCATGACGGGCGGGCGGAAAGTGGCCACGGCCCTGCTGGCCTTGATCCTGCTCGTGGTTCTGGGGCTGATGGGGTGGGCTTTCATCAAGCCGCTGAAATCCTCCTTCTCCAACCTTTCAGAGCGGCTGCCCGAATACTGGGAGCGGCTTCAAGCACCGCTGATCCAGCTGGAAAAGCAACTCACTCTCACTGGGGGAAAAGCTGCCTCATCACCGGCACCCGCGGCTCCCGAGCCGCCCAAAGCCGAAGCCCAAACCAACACGTCGACGCATCCAGCACCCAACTCGGCGAAGGAATCCGGGGTGACCGGTCCCAATGCCAGCTCAACGCTCAAGGGCGTGGCGAGCAGCTTGAAGGCGGTGGCGTTTAATACCGCCGAAATGGGGGTCGTCCTCGTCACGGTCTTCTTTGGGGTCACCTTCACGCTGATGAACCCCCGCCCCCTCGTCTGGGCGTTCTTTGCCCTGGTGCCCGCACCCCGGCACGCCCACGCCCAGGTCATTCTTCAGCGGATCACCGGCTTCATGCCCAACTGGGCTCTGGCCACGCTGCTGTCCATGGGCACGATCGGCTTGCTGGTGTTCCTGCTGATGTGGCCGCTGCTCGGATTCTCGGAGGCCCTCGTATTGGGGTTGATCGCCGGAACCTTTGAAGCGGTGCCGTATATCGGCCCCATCCTCAGCACGGTGCCAGGCCTGGTGTTTGCCTTGAGCAAAGGGGGGATGACCCCGCTGTGGGTCTTGCTCGGCTACCTGTGCATCCAGGCCCTCGAAAACAATGTGATCGCACCGCTGATCATGGCCCGCAGCATGAGGCTGAATCCCGTCGCGGTGATCTTCTCCATGCTCCTCTGCGTGGCGGCCTTCGGCGTGCTTGGCGTATTGATCGCCCCACCCATGGTGGCGGCGGCCTGCATCTTGCACGAGGAGCTTTACCGGAAGCACTTTCTTCCGGCCGTGACCGATGCCGAGTTGGACCGCCTGGCCCGGACGGCCCTCCACGAACGGCAGACGGAGGGCAAATGAACGCGAGCCCACCAGAGCCATCCAATGTTCAAGAGCCTGGCTGGGCTCCACGCACGAGCATGGAAACCATTGAGCCACCGCTGCGGGACGAATTGTTCAGCGTTGATTTGCTGCAACGCCACGCGCGCCAGCTTGCCCAGCAGCATCGCGTCGCGGTGCGGAAAGGCCAGGACCGGCTGCTGCCCCGCCTCGCGGCCAACGAGAAAATCCTGCGCGCCTACAATGACTCCACGCTGCGGGTTGAAAAAAGCCGCCGGATCACTCCGGCGGCTGAATGGCTGCTCGACAATTTTTACCTCATCGAAGAACAGATCCTGAAAGCGCGACGGCATCTGCCACGCGGCTTCGGGCGGGAACTGCCGTATCTGACCAGCGGCCCGGCGGCCGGTTACCCCCGCGTGCATGACCTCGCCTGGGCTTTGATCTCTCACGTGGATGGCCGGATTGACGCCGCTCATCTGATGAGTTTCATCGCGGCCTATCAGGAAACAACGCCGTTGAAGCTGGGGGAACTGTGGGCCATTCCCATCATGCTCCGGCTGGGACTCATTGAGAACCTGCGGCGCGTGGCGGTGCTGCTCGCGGCGGATCGACGGGACCGGGATCGCGCCATTTTCTGGGCGGACCGGATGCGCACGGTCGCGGAAAACGAGCCGACGAAGCTGGTGATCGCGGTGGCTGACCTCGCCAAATCCAACCAGAAGCTAAGCCATGCTTTCGTCACCGAGTTCTGGCAGCACATGCAGAAGACATCGCCGAAGACCAAGCTCGTGCTGGGCTGGATCGAGGAGCAACTGGGCGAACAGGGCACCACCATCGAGCAGATGGTCCATAGCGAAAGCCAGAGCCAGGCGGCGAACCAGGTCTCCGTGGGCAACAGCATCACCAGCCTGCGCTTTCTGGATGCCACGGACTGGCGTGAGTTTGTGGAGACGCTCAGCGTCGTGGAACAGACTTTGCGCTCCGATCCGTCGGGGGTGTATGGCGATATGGATTTCGCCACGCGCGATGCTTACCGGCACGAGGTCGAACGCATTGCCAAGGGGAGCAGCATGCCGGAATGGGAAGTGGCGCAGGCGGCGGTCAACCTGGCCCACGATGTCGCCGGCAACGGTGGCGGACGGGGAGCCCATGTAGGACACTATTTGGTGGGGAAGGGAAGCAAGGATCTGGAAAAGCTGGCGGGACTGCGGCCTCCGTTCCCGTCACGGTGGTTGCGACCCCTTCAACAAGCCCCTCTCCTAGGCTATCTGGGAAGCTTGGCGGCCATCACCGCTGGCGTCACCTACACCGTCCTGCCCTGGCCATCCGGCACCCTTGCCACGTGGGCCTTGCTCGGGCTCGGCACGCTGATCGCCATGGGTGCGAGTCAACTCGCGGTGGCGCTCGTGAACTGGTTCGTCACCCTGGTGGCCCGGCCCCGCCTGCTGCCACGGCTGGACTATTCGAAAGGCATCCCTCCCGAGTGCCGGACGATGGTGGTCGTGCCGACCATGCTGACCTCTGCGGAAGGCATCCGGCATCTGCTTGAAGGGATGGAAGTTTGCTACCTCGCCAACCGGGACGCGAATGTTCGCTTTGCCCTGCTGACCGATTTCCGAGACGGTGCCGAAGAGCAACTGCCTGCAGATGGAGACCTGCTGGCACTGGTCCGCGCGGGCATCGAGGACCTGAACCTGAAATACGAGCCCGACCAGCCCGGCATCTTCTATCTCTTTCACCGGCCACGGCGCTGGAATGAACGGGATCGTCGCTGGATGGGTTACGAACGGAAGCGCGGAAAGCTCGAGGATTTCAATGCCCTGCTGCGCGGTCATCGTCGCGAATGCTTCTCGGTGATCGTCGGCGATCTGGCCGCCTTGCCGCATATCAAATATGTCATCACCCTCGACACCGATACCCAACTGCCCCGGGATGCGGCCCGCCAGCTCGTCGGCACCATGGCGCATCCGCTGAACCGCCCGGTCCACGAGCCCGGCAGCGGTCACGTGGTGGAGGGTTACAGCATCCTGCAGCCACGCGTGGCGGTGAACCTCCCCAGCACCGAACGTTCGCGGTTTGCCGCCCTGTTCTCGGGTGATCCGGGCATTGATCCCTACACGCGCGCCGTGTCAGACGTGTATCAGGATATTTTTCAGGAAGGTTCATTCATCGGCAAAGGCATCTACGATGTGGACGCCTTCGATCAGGCCGTGGGCGGCCGGTTCCCCGCCAACCGCATCCTGAGCCACGATCTGCTCGAGGGCAGTTACGCCCGGTCGGCGCTGGTGACCGATGTGCTGCTCTTTGAAGAGTTCCCGGCCTTTTACACCACGGACGCCCAACGCCGGCAGCGGTGGATGCGGGGTGACTGGCAGATCGCTGCCTGGGTGATGCCCCGCGTGCCGGGACCGGAGGGACGCACCGTTCCCAATCCTTTGAGCCTGGTTTCGCGCTGGAAGATTTTTGACAATCTTCGCCGCTGTCTGGTTCCTCCCGCCCTGGTCGCCCTTCTGGTGCTGGGGTGGACGGTGTTTCAGGACAGCGGCTCGCTTTGGACCTTGCTCGTGGTGGCGATCCTGTTTGCGCTGACCATCCTGGCCACCATCACCGCGCTGCTGCGCAAGCCCGCTGAACTGCCGTGGTCCTTGCACGGCCGCAATGTGGCCCCGACCATGCGCATTCAATTCTCGCAGGCCGCCTTCACGTTGATATTTCTGCCGCATGATGCTGTCCTCAGCCTGGATGCCACTTTGCGCACCTTGGGACGCTTGTGGTTCACGCGCCGGAATCTGCTGGAGTGGCAGACGGCCTGCGACGCCGAGCGAAAGGCCAGCACGGCCCTGACCCATTATTGGGCCGCCATGTGGACGGCCCCCGGCCTGGCGGTGGCCATCGGCCTGACCCTCATGTGGTGGCACCCGGTCTCCCTGCTGTGGGCCGCTCCGCTCCTGCTTCTGTGGATGCTGGCACCGGTGGCGGCCTGGTGGCTCAGCCAGCCGCTCGCGCAGCCCCGGCCCGTGCTCTCGCATGCGCAGACCTGGTTTTTGCGTGGGGTCGCGCGGCGCACGTGGCGCTTTTTTGAAACGTTCATGGGACCTGACGAGAACTGGCTGCCACCGGATAATTTCCAGGAGTATCCCCGGCCGATAGTCGCCTCCCGCACTTCTCCCACCAATATTGGCATCGGCATGCTGGGCACACTGACGGCCTGGGATTTTGGCTATGTCTCCACGCCGCAGCTTGCTGAACGAATCGGCAAGACTCTGCAGACCCTCGAACAACTGGAGCGCTACCAGGGACATTTCCTCAACTGGTATGACACACGGACCTTGCAGCCGCTGAACCCTCGTTATGTCTCCACGGTGGACAATGGGAATCTGGCCGGCTTCTTGTTGACGCTGCGTTCCGGCCTGCTCGAACTGGCGCAGCACCCGGGCCCGGCCAGCACCGCCTGCGAGGGCCTGGGCGATACGCTGCGGGAATTGCGCAACGCCTTGCGGCGGTCGGAGACGCGGATGTCCGGGCTGCATGCCGCCGCGCTGGATGGGCTCGAACGCAAGCTGGCGGACAGCCCGACATCGCCAGCCGCCGGGTTTAGTCTGCTCAAGCATGCGCAGGAAATCCTGGCCAAGCTGTCCGAGGCAATTGCCAGCACGGCGGACAAAGAAAGCGTCTGGTGGCTCCGGGCGTTGGAACAGCAATGCCATGAACACCGCCAGGACTTTGAGGCCGCCTTCCCGTGGCTGACCCTGGCCGACCAGTTCGATGCCCTGGCAGAGGCGACCGATGCCGAATCCTTGGCCCTGAGCCGGATCTGGGCGCAACTCAATGCGGGTCCATCTCCAGGCTGCCATGCGCAAGTGCTGGTGCAGTTGAAGCAGGTATCCGACACCAGCCAGCGCGGGGGCCTGGCCGACCGGCTGATGGAAGGCATTGAGGCGGCCCTCGGCGAGGCCGGCCTGCGCACCACGGTCCTGGAGAGCCATGCGCGACGCTGCGAGGAACTCGCATTGATGGATTTCTCCCTGCTCTACGACCCGTCCCGCATGCTGTTCTCGATCGGCTACAACGTGACGACGCACCGTCTCGACGGCAGTTATTACGATCTCCTGGCCTCGGAAGCCCGGCTGGCCAGCTTCGTGGCCATCGCCCTCGGGCAGGTGTCCCAGGAGCACTGGTTTGCGCTGGGCCGCCTGCTGACTTCGGTGGACGGACGACGCGCCCTGATCTCGTGGAGCGGCTCCATGTTCGAATACTTGATGCCGCTGCTCGTGATGCCGAACCACGAGCAGACCTTGCTGGGCCAGGCCTATCATTCCTCGGTGCGGCGGCAGATCAACTACGGACGTCAGCTCGGCGTCCCCTGGGGCATCTCGGAATCCGGCTACAACCTCATGGACGCCCACTCCAACTATCAATATCGGGCGTTTGGTGTTCCCGGGCTGGGGTTCAAACGCGGGCTGGCGGACGACCTCGTGATCGCACCCTATGCCACCGCGCTCGCCCTGATGGTGGCCCCGAAGGAAGCCTGCCGTAATCTGGAGCGGCTGCGGGAACTGGGTGCCGAAGGCCGCTATGGGTTTCATGAGGCCTTGGACTACACGCCTTCACGCCTGCCCCGCGAGAAGGACCACGCGCTGGTCCAGTCCTACATGGCCCACCATCAAGGCATGGCCCTGCTGGCGTTGGCGTATCAACTGCTCGACCGGCCCATGCAGCGACGGTTTCAGGCCAATCCAAGTCTCCGCTCCGCCGAACTGCTCCTGCAGGAACGCATCCCCAAGGAAATGGTGTTGCTCTATCCGCATGAATGGGAGTCCCAGCGCACACGCGCCGCCGAAGCGATCCCGGAGGCCACCTACCGGGCCTTCACCAATCCCAATGGCGTGGTGCCGGAGGTCCACCTGCTTTCCAACGGCCGCTATCACGTCATGGTCACCAACGCTGGCGGGGGCTATAGCGTGTGGAACGACACCGCGCTCACGCGCTGGCGGGAGGACACCACGCGCGATTGCTGGGGCATGTTCACCTATCTGCGGGATGCCGAGACCGGCAGCTTCTGGTCCACCGCCCACCAGCCAACCGTGCAGCCAGCGACCAGTTATGAGGCGGTCTTCAGCCAGGGACGGGCGGAATTTCGCCTGCGTGCCCATGAGCTGGACGCGCACACTGAGATCGCTGTTTCGCCTGAGGATGACGTGGAGGTGCGCCGCGTCACCTTGACCAACCAGTCCGACAGGCCGCGGACAATTGAAGTCACGAGCTTTGCCGAGGTGGTGTTGAACACCGTCGGGGCGGACCAGGCGCATCCGGCCTTTAACAAGCTCTTCATCCAGACCGAGCTGCGGCGGCCCGCCAGCGCCATCCTCTGTTCACGTCGTCGCCGCGCGCGCGGGGAGCAGCCGCCCTGGCTCTTCCATCTCATGCTCATGCGCGGCACCGAGGTCGGGGCCCCGTCCTTTGAAACGGATCGCGCGAAGTTCCTTGGCCGCGGCGGCAATGCCATTTCACCGGCCGCATTGACCAGCCCCGGTGCATTGTCGAATAGCGAGGGTTCGGTGCTGGACCCGGCCCTGGCCATCCGGAGGACCGTGCGGATCGCCCCCCGGGAGAGCGCCTGCCTCACCTTCGTCACCGGCGGCTCCGCCTCACGCGAGAGCCTGCTCAGCCTGGTGGAGAAATATCAGGACCAGTCCATCGCCGACCGCGTGTTTGAACTGGCTTGGACTCATGGACTCGTCACGTTGCGGCATCTGAACGCCACCGAGGCGCAGGCCCAATTGTTCGGGCGGCTCGCCAGTGCGCTGCTCTACAGCCAGAAGAGCCGGCGCGCGGCGGAGAGTGTTCTGAAGCAGAACCGTCGCGGTCAGCGGAACCTCTGGAGCTATGGCATCTCCGGGGACCTGCCCATCGTGCTGGTGCGGGCCACGCGGCTCGAGCAGATCGAGCTCGTGCGGGAGTTGCTCAGCGCCCACGCCTACTGGCGCCTCAAGGGCCTCACGGTGGATCTGGTCATCCTCAACGAGGACGTCTCCGTTTACCGCCAGTCCATCCACGATCAAATCATGTCCCTGATCGCCGCCGGCATTGAAGCCCACATGCTGGACAAATCGGGCGGCATCTTCGTGCGGCGCACCGATCAGTTGTCCTCGGAAGACCTGGTCCTGTTGCAGGCCGTGGCCAGGATAGTGCTCACCGATGAGAACGGGACGCTGGCCGAGCAGTTGCAGCGCCGCGTCCGCCCCGAGCCCGCCATGCCCGCCCTGGTTCCCGAACGAGTCCGGGAATCCGCTCCCGCTCCTGGCGAGCTCCCCCAGCGCGAACTCCTGTTCTTCAATGGCCTGGGCGGCTTTTCACCCGACGGGCGGGAGTATGTCATCACCGTGAAAGCGGGCCAGACCTCACCGGCTCCCTGGGTGAACGTGATTGCCAATCCCAGCTTTGGCACCCTGATCTCCGAAGGCGGCGGGTCCTACACCTGGGCGGAGAACTGCCACGAGTTCCGCCTGACCCCGTGGCACAACGATCCGGTGACGGATGTGAGCGGGGAGGCGTTTTACATTCGCGATGAGCGCGGCGGCCATTTTTGGTCGCCCACGCCAATGCCTGCGCGAGGCCGGACGCCCTATGTGGTCCGGCATGGCTTTGGTTACACGGTGTTTGAGCACGCGGAGGACGGCATCGAATCCGAGCTTTGGATCTATGTCGCGGCGGACGCCCCGGTGAAATTTGCACACCTCAACCTGCGCAATGTTTCCGGCCGGGAGCGCTCCCTGTCCGTCACCGGCTATTGGGAGTGGGTGCTGGGGGAACTGCGCCAGCGAAACTCAATGCATGTTGTGACAGAACTGGAGCCTAAGTCCGGTGCGATCCTGGCTCACAATCCATACAACAGTGATTTTGTCGGCCGGACCGTGTTCGTCTCCGCCACCGAGCCCATTCGTTCCTATACCTGTGACCGCACGGAATTCATCGGGCGGAACGGGAGCCTCGCCAGCCCCGCCGCCCTGCGGCGGACGAAGTTGGCCGGCAAGTCCGGGGCCACGCTCGATGCCTGCACCGCTTTGCAGACCCAGTTCCTCCTCCAACCCGGCGAGAAGCGGGAAGTGATTTTCAAGGTGGGTGCCGGGCTCGAACGGGACGCCGCGCTCGCACTCCTGCAAACCTATCGCCGCGCGGATGCCTGCCATGAAGCCAGGAACGTTGTCCGCGCGCATTGGCGAGAAGTTCTGGGGGCGGTGCAGGTGGAAACGCCCGATGCCGCGCTCAATGTGCTGGCCAACGGCTGGCTGCTCTACCAGACCATCTCCTGCCGGCTCTGGGCACGGACGGGCTATTACCAGTCCGGGGGCGCGTTCGGATTTCGTGACCAGTTGCAGGACTCGATGGCCCTGGTGCATGCGCGCCCGGTCTGGCTGCGCGAACAGTTGCTCCGGGCTGCCGCCCATCAATTTCCTGAGGGCGACGTCCAGCATTGGTGGCATCCGCCCACCAATCGCGGAGTGCGGACGCATTTCTCCGACGACTATCTCTGGCTGCCTTATGTCCTGTGCCATTACGTCGAAACGATCGGCGACACCGGCGTGCTCAATGAACGGGTGCCGTTCGTGGATGGCCGCACGCTCCGACCAGAGGAGGAGAGCTATTACGATGCGCCGCGGCAGTCGGGCGAGACTGGCACGCTCTACGAGCATTGCGTGCGGGCCATCAAATACGGCCTCAAGTTTGGCGAGCACGGCCTGCCGCTGATCGGTTGTGGCGACTGGAACGACGGCATGAACCTCGTGGGTGAACACGGCAAAGGGGAAAGCGTCTGGCTGGCCTTCTTCCTCGGCGACGTGCTCCTCAGATTCTCGGCGCTGGCGAAGGGCCAGGACGACCTGCCGTTTGCCCAGCACTGTGAGGAGCAGGCCCGGCTGCTCCGCGCCAACATCGAGCGGACCGCGTGGGACGGCGAATGGTATCGGCGGGCCTACTTCGACACCGGCGAACCGCTCGGTTCGGCCAGCAACGTGGAGTGCCAGATTGATTCGCTGCCCCAAAGCTGGGCGGCCATCACGGGCGGCGCGGATGCGGACCGCACCCGCATGGCCATGAAGGCGGTGGATCAGCGCCTCGTTCGGCGTGACCAGGGATTGATTCAACTGTTCGATCCGCCGTTTGACACGTCCTCGCTGGAACCGGGTTATATCAAAGGCTATGTGCCGGGCGTTCGTGAGAACGGGGGACAATACACGCACGCTGCCATCTGGACGGTGATGGCCTTCGCAAAGATCGGCGACACCCGGCGGGCCTGGGAATTGTTCAAGCTCATCAACCCAGTCCTCCATGCCAGCACGACCGAGGGCCTGGCGCGCTACAAAGCAGAACCTTATGTGGTGGCGGCGGACGTTTACAGCCTGCCACCGCACACCGGCCGCGGGGGATGGACTTGGTATACCGGTTCCGCCGGCTGGATGTATCGCCTCATCACGGAGTCCCTGCTAGGCCTGCGGCTGGAGGCGGGCAAACTGCATCTCGCCCCGTTGCTGCCCGCCGACTGGAAGAGCATGTCACTCAGCTATCGCTGGCGAGAAACCTCCCATGCGATCAGCTTGACCAGCGCTACCGGAGCCTGGCAGGGCCCGCCGAAAGTGCTGATGGATGGCGTGGAGCAGCCGGAATCCGTCCTCGCCCTGCAGTCGGACCGCCGTGAGCACAAGGTGGAGATGCGCTTCAACTAAAGCGCCACTCGCGATCATCATGGCCAAACTCCTCCTGCGCGCGCTGCAATTCTTCCGGGCGGATGCTCGACGCATCGTGGTGGTGCTCGTGCTGCTGCTGGTGAGCATCGGCATGAACGTGCTCAAGCCCTGGCCGCTGGCATTGATCGTTGATGGCGTGCTGGGCAAAAAGCCGTATCCCGACTGGCTGCCGACCGCGGTGACGCAATGGAGTCCCGCCACGCAGCTCACGGCGTTCATCGGAGCGCTGTTGTTCGTGCATCTGACTCATGCCGCCATCTCGGCGATCCAGCTCTATCTGTCCATTGGCGTCGGGCTCCGCGGCCTGCGCCGGGTCCGCAATGAGGTCTTTGTCTGCCTGCAACGCCTGTCGTTGCGCTTCCATCACAACACGGAGACGGGCGACATGGTTTTCCGGGCCGGGACGGACACCTGCGCGTTTCAGGCAGTCTTTCAACAAGGGCTGCTCGTGCTCGTCAGTGCGTCCTGCAACCTGCTGTTCATGCTGCTCGTGATGCTCCGGCTGGACTGGCGGCTGACCTTGCTCGCGCTGGTCGCCGTGCCGCTGCTCCTGCTCTCCATCCGGCTCTTTGGCCGGGAAATGCAGGCCCGGGGACTGACCGCGCAGCGAGCCGAGAGCAAAGTCTATTCCCTGATTCATCAGGGAATCTCCGCGTTGCCCCTGATCCAAGGCTATGCCCGCGAGAAGGACGAACAAATCCGGTTCAAGGTGGAAACGAACCGCGCCGTGCAGCATAAGATGTCCCAGCATGGGCTCGAAGTTCTCTACTGGTTCGTCATTTCGGTGGTGCTCAGCCTGAGCACGGTCGGCATCACCTGGATTGGAGCCAGGCAGGTGATCTCTGGCGCTTTGACCTTGGGGGAACTGCTGGTCTTCCTCGCCTACTTGTCGCAGATGTTCGAGCCGCTCAACCAGCTTTCGAACCTGGGTGCGACCCTCTCCAGCGCCAGTGCCAGCGTCGGGCGCGTCTTTGAAATCCTGGATGCCCCGGATGAAGTCGCGGACAGCCCAGGTGCCCGTCCCGTCCAGCGCGACCGCAGCGACGCGGCGGTCATCGCCAACTCATCCCCCGCCAATGGCGCCCGGCCCGGCACCAATGGGTCAGGCGGGAACTCGCTGACCGTGCGGGGAAACATCCGTTACGACAACGTGTGCTTCAGCTACCGTGAGCCGGAGCTGGTCCTCAAGAACATCAGCTTCGACGCTTTGGCAGGCCAGTCCACCGCGATCATCGGTCCGAGCGGAGCCGGCAAGACCACGCTGTTGAACTTGCTCTCAAGGTTCTACGACCCCGTCTCCGGAGCGGTGCTGCTGGAGGGCGTTGATCTCCGTGAACTTCGGGTGAAGGACTTGCGAGGCCATATCAGCCTGGTCCTGCAGGAGCCGATCATCCTCCCCGCGACGCTGGCCGAAAACATCGCCTACGGAAAACCCGAGGCCACACCAGCGGAGATTGAGGCGGCCGCCAGTGCCGCCAACGCCCATGAGTTCATCAGCAAGCTGCCCTTGCACTATCGAACCGTGGTCGGCGAAGGCAATGCCCACCTGAGTGTCGGCCAGAAGCAGCGCATCAATCTGGCGCGCGCCTTTTTGAAAGATGCGCCGATTCTCCTCATGGATGAGCCGACCAGCGCCTTGGATGTTGAGAGCGAGTCGCAAGTGGTCGCCAGCCTCATGAATCTTATGCAGAACCGCACGACACTCATGGTGGCGCACCGGCTGACGACCATTCAACGAGTCAACCGCATCCTGGTGATCGAGGGAGGTCGCCTGACGGAGTCGGGCACGCCGGAAGAATTGCGGGCGCAGAATGGCTACTACGCCCGGGTCGTGAGCGGCCAGTTGCAGTTGGATTGATCTGCGCGCCGGGTCTCCGAGAACAGGCAGGGCGGGCGCGGAGCGCGGCATTCTCGCCCTGAAAGGGTGGGGCGATTAATTCGGGACGAGTCGTTGAAAGTGGCGAATCCCACTGACGCGGCGACGCAGAGAATGCGGAGAAAGCGATTCATCGTTGGGTTGAGCCGCCGCTGCTGGTTTGTCCTGGAGGGACGGAAGAACTCGTCCCGGCAAGCGCGACAGTGTCGCCTCTGCAAATTGCAAGCCGAGGTCGCAAAGTGCAACTCAACGCCCCTGATTTCCGGCCAAATACCCCACTTTGTGCGGCCCCGGCCACTGGTTCGCGCAGGCACGCTTCCGGCTATACACCACCTGCATCGGTTTCACCTAAAACCAAGCGTTTGGGGCCGATGTGACGGCCAACGTGAATTGCGACGAAGCGACCTGCTCTACCTGGAAACAGGCCGGGGCTCAGCCGTCCCGACGCAATCGGGTTGTTGGCCGATCAACCAAAAACTTGAAAAGGCAACTAATATGAAACGAGAACTGTTTATCGCGGCATTGTCCGCCGTGTTGATGCTGGGTGTTGGGCAGGTATCCGGGGCAAGCGCTGACGAGCGGCAGCGGCTGGATGCCGCAGCCTCAGCACTGAATACCTTGGAAGCCAAGCACGCGAACCACCAGGTGCTCTATGAGCGCATTGCCGCCGAGACGGGGGTAAGCGTCGAAACCCTCCACAAGCAGCACACTGACACCGGACTTGGGGCCGGGTCGCTGCTCGCTGCCCATCAAATCGCGAAGGCCTCGGGCCGGGCCTTTGCCGACGTGGCGGCCGACTTCAAGGCCGGCAAAACCTCGGGCCAGATCGCCGGGGAGGCCAACGTGCAGGTGAGCGCGATGACCAAGGCCGCCCAGCGCGTGGAGTCCAAGGCGGCGGACGAATACCGCGACATGCAGAAACGCGCGGAGCGCGAAAAGAAGGATGTGGAACGGCGGATCAACGAGTTGAACGACTCCGCGAAGAAGCGTGAAGCAGCCGCTTACGCCCGCATTTCTGCGCAGACCGGCGTGGCGGTGGAGACCCTCCGCAAGCAGAAGGAAGACAACGGCCTGGACTTCGGCGGGCTCTTCATGGCCGCCCATATCTCCCAGGCTTCGGGCAAGAGCTTTGCGGACGTGGCCGCGCAGGCCAAAGCCGGCAAGAGCTGGGGTGAAATCGCCGGCGAGAACAATGTAAAGGTCGGCAGCATGGTGGACAGCGCCGCCAAGGTGAACACAGCCGTCCAGCGCGACAACGGGGCGGTGAATGCCCAGGGCAGCGTGCAAGGGAGCGGCAAAGCCGGCGTGGAGCAGGGTGGCAACCGCGCCACCGGTAGCGCCGGAGCTTCGGGCAATGCGGGCGCTTCCGGCACTGTCAATCGTCCGCCTCCGCCCGCTCCTGTGGCTCCCCCCGTTCGCGTGCCCGTGGTGCCCGTGGTGCCAGTCACTCCCCGCAAGTAGTCGCCGTCTTGATCTCCCACGGTGCCAAAACTCAAACGCAAAAAACTAAACCAAAAAACATCATGAACCTGAAATCCTCCCGCTCCCTTCTGCTGCTCGCAGTTACGGGCGCATTCTTAATCACCAGCGCTCCTGTCCGGGCCTCTGAGACGGACGACCGCATCGAGGCTTCCGCCAAGAAGTCGTATGTGTTCAAAACCTATCTCAAGGACGATTCAGTCAAGGTCTCGGCCAAGAACGGCGTGGTCACCTTGACCGGAACAGTGGCCTCGGAAGGCAACAAGAGTCTCGCTCAGGACACCGTCGCCGGTCTGCCCGGCGTCTCCAGCGTGGACAACAAGCTGAAGGTCAAAGGTGAACGCCAGACCGAGCGGTCTGACGGCTGGCTCACCACCAAGGTGAAGACCGCGCTGCTGTTCCACCGCAGTGTCAGCGCCACCAAAACTGAGGTCCAGGTGCGGGACGGCGTCGTCACCCTGCGTGGCGAAGCTTCCAGCCAGGCGCAAAAGGACCTGAGCACCGAATACGCCAAGGACGTCGAAGGCGTCAAAGACGTCCGGAACGAGATGACCGTTGCCAGCACTGGCTCACCAGCGCCGAATCCCCCCGGCGAAACCATCGGCGAGAAGCTGGATGACGCGTCCATCACTGCGCAGGTCAAGGCCTCGCTGCTCTCGCATCGTTCGACCAGCGCCCTCAAGACCAAGGTCGAGACCAACGACGGCGTGGTCACAGTCAGTGGCGTTGCCAAGAACGCCGCGGAGAAGGAACTGGTGACCAAGCTCGTCTCCGACATCAAAGGTGTCGTGAAGGTGGTCAACAACATGACCATCAGTCCCGTGGCTTCCAACTAAGCAACGTGCTGATTATCGACCGGTGCGGTCACCGGTTCTGAACCCTAAGCGAACACCGCTGTCCTTGTGACAGCGGTGCTTTTGTTGTGAAACGCAACTGCTGGATGCCTGGTCATCGTCACGCGCGTGGGCCGCTGGATGCGCAACGCCGGGCGCCGGCAACCGTTCGTTGATCCGCTCAAAGTGATGACATCCCCGCCAACGAACCGCTAGTCGTTGTGCGGAGTGGTCTTGGCCGTTTGCAATTCGATCAAACCCAGACCCGTCACCGGATCACGCACGCGGCGCAAATGTCTTGGCGATTCGGTAAGAATCACCTCCAAGGTCGGGCGGACGTGCGCCTCCAACAAATGTCCCCCAAAAGCGTGGCCATCGGACCTGGCCACCACCGCATGCGCGTGGACTTGCGGCTTGCCCTCCCCGAGCGTGATGTCCCCAACCAGCGACACCGCCTCCACCTGCTCGGCGATGGGAATCCGGTCATACTCCCGCTTTTCGAAATTAAAGAAGCCCAGCAGCACATCGCTGAAGGCGCCAATCGCCGTGAAGTGGCTCCCCGCGAGGTTTTGTTCCTGGGCGAATTGCTGCAAGCCGGCCATCACTTCGTCCCCGGTTTGAAAGACGACCGCGAACATTTGCGGGCTGTCGTTGATGAGTTTGAAATTCATAAGGTGCGGGTTTCGGTGATGAAACTCACAGGCAGATGGCCAGCAGGAACGGTGCCCGGAGGAGCGCCGAGGGCGCGAGCACGGCGGCGTTTTGATTCGATCAGCGAAGGCAGTCATCGGCGGTGCCCGGGACTGCCGCCTCCAGGTGAAATGCAGAATGCAACCGGCACGGGCAGAACGCAATCGGGGCACGGACATGCGGGACGCATCACTCCCGGTGCAACCAAGTAAAACGGACCTTTTTTCAGCAGGCACGCTTCCGGCTTTGAAGTTCCACGGACCTGAAAAACCTCAGGCCCACAAACTCCCTCATACTATGGACAATGAACTGCATCAACTAATGCTGGATGAACTCGCCGACACCCTGGACGCCGAACGCCAGCTCACCAAGGCGCTGCCCAAGCTCGCGAAGGCTGCGCAGAGCGATGAGCTTCGGGAGGCCTTTGAAGCGCACCTCGAGGAGACCAAGACCCACGTCAGCCGGATCGAAAAGGTCTTTGCGGCCTTGGATGCTCCGGTGACCTCCAAAAAGTGTCCGGCCATGGAGGGCATCATCAAGGAAGGTCAGCAGACGGTGGAGGAGAATGAAGATTCGCCCGCCTTGGACGCCGCCATCATCGCCGCCGCGCAGAAGGCCGAGCACTATGAAATCGCCGCTTACGGCACCCTCTGCACCTGGGCGGAGCTCATGGGCCATGACGATGCTCTGGAACTGCTCCGCGCCACGCTGGAGGAAGAAAAGGCCGCCGACGTCAAACTGACCGAGATGGCCACATCCTTCGCCAACGCCACCGCTCAGGCCGGCTAGGCGAAAACAACCCCTAGTGACACGCGGCGGCCTGCCCATGAGCAGCGTCACCGATGGAGCCTTGGAAGGGCGGTGAGCTTGGGCTCACTGGCCGTTCCAAGGCCGATTTCTATTAGTCAGGACGGTGTGGCCAGGCAGTTCTGCACCCCTTATGAACAATGCACTTGGACCAGCCTTTCAGTCAGGCAGAGGCCCCCGCCCGAAACGCCAGTTCTGGCACCGGCTGGGAATCCTGCTGCTGGTGCTGGTGGTAGCCCTTGGCATTGCGCGCGCCATGCTACCAACCCTCGTGCGGGATTACGTCAACCGGACGCTCGATCGCAATCCCCTTCACGACGGCACCATTGGCGAAGTGAGCATCCATCTCTGGCGGGGTGCCTATTCCATCAGCCAGGTGCGCATCGTCAAGACCACGGGCAACGTCCCGGTGCCATTCTTCGCCGCCCGACAGGTTGATTTTGCCCTCGAATGGCCGGCCCTGCTCCATGGCCGGCTGGTCGGCCGCGTGCTGATGGAGCAGCCGGAGATGAACTTCGTGGACGCCTCCGACGCGGGAGACGCGGAAACGGGCGGCGGTGGTGGTCCCTGGCTGTTGATCATCCGCGACCTCTTCCCTTTCAAGATCAACAGCGCCGTCATCCGCGATGGCTCCGTTCATTTCCGTGCCTACCAGACCGCCAAGCCGGTGGATGTTCACATTTCCAAGCTCGAGGCGACCATCGACAACTTGGGCAACATCCGGGACGAAACCGACTCCCTCGTCTCCACCGTCCGGGCCACCGGAGTGGTCATGGACCATGCCAAGTTCGAATACAACATGACGCTCGATCCCTTTGCCTACCGGCCCACCTTTCATCTGGCGGTGCGGCTGCTGAACTTGGATGTGACCAAGATCAACGACCTCGCCCGCGCCTATGGAAAATTTGACTTCAAGCGCGGCTGGTTCGACTTGATTTTGGAAACAGACGCGAAGGAAGGCCAGGTCTCTGGCTACGTAAAGCCCCTCTTCCGGAACCTGCAGGTCTTCAGCCTCGGTGAAGACCTGCAGCAGGACAATATGCTCCAGTTCTTCTGGCAGGCGCTGGTCGGCAGCGTCACCCGGCTGTTGAAAAACCAGCTCCGCGACCAGTTCGGCACGCTCATTCCCTTCAGCGGCGACGCTACCGGTGACACGACCGTGGACATCTTCGCCACCGTCGGAAACCTGCTGCGCAACGCCTTTATCCGTGCCTATCTGCCTCGCTTGGAGGATGGCAGTGAAACGGTCGATGGCCTCACGTTTCAACCGGCCGAAATCAGCGATCCGCTCTCCGTCAGTGACTCCCCCTGACCTCCGCTCGCGTCTATTTTTCCCGCTTATGAAAACATCCTCGTCGGCCTCCCGCACGAACGCCGCTCCCCACCCGGCCAGGGCAATGTGCCGCCTGGCCGTCTGGCTCCTCTCTCTGACGCTCACCGGCCTGGTCAGTTGCGGCACTTCCGCCCGGAGCGCGAGGAAGAGGGATGATTTCTTCACCTCGGGCAGCCGAGAGTCCGATCAACGGGCCAGCCAGCGGATGGCCAAGGCCGAACAGCTCACCGGTTCCGGCGAAGGCGCGGGAGAGAAAGGCGTGAAGCCGGCGGTGGCCTCCGGAACTGATGCCCAGGCCGCCCAGGTAGAGGGCAAGCTCGCGCTCTTCGACCGCCTCGGCGGCGAGAAGGGCATCACCGCCATCGTGGATGATTTCACGCCCCGCGTCCTCCAGGACCCCCGCGTCAACTGGTCGCGCAAAGACGTCAAGGGTGCCTTTGCCTTTCTCAGCAAAAGCAGCAAGGCGTTGCCGTGGGAGGCGAGCGAGGAGAACATGGCGAACCTCAAAAAGCACCTGGTGCAGTTTCTCGTGCTGGCCACCGGCGGTCCGGTGCACTACGACGGCAAGGAGATCAAGCCGGTCCACGCGGGAATGAAGATCGGCAATCCCGAATTCGACGCGGCCCTCGGGGACCTGAAGGCCTCGCTCGATCGCTTGAAGATCCCCAACAAGGAACAGAAGGAGCTGCTCTCCATCATCGAGAGCACCCGCCCCCAGATCGTCACGGAACGGTAGCCGCAGACACGGCTGTGCAGAATGCAACTCGGACAGGCACAATGCAACTCAGCCCCCTCAGAGACTTGCGAAATTGCCAGGATTTGAAGGCCGTCGGCGACGCTCGGATCGGGCACGATTCTGGCTTAGGAGTCGTCCGGATGAGCAAGCCACGAATTCTCTGAGCGCCATGGACCAGGCACTATACGAACTGCTTCGGGAGGAACTTGCCGAGACGTTGGATGCGGAATGGCAGTTGCGGAAGGCTCTGCCCGATCTGGCCAAGGCCGCCCAGTCCGAAGAGCTGCGCGAAGCCCTTGCTTCCCAGCGCAGGGAAACCGATGCCCACATTACGAGACTGCAAGGCCTTGCTGACTCGCTGAAGGCCCCTGCCAAGCAATGCCCGGCCATGGTGGCCCTCCTCAGGGACGGGCAGCAATCACTGGAAGAGAACGATGGCTCACCCGCATTGGATGCCATCCTTATCGCCGCACAGCAGAAGGCGATGCACTACAAGATCGCGTCCTATGCCAGCCTCTGCGCCTGGGCTGAACTGTTGGGGCAGGAGGATGCCTTGGGATCGCTCAAGGCCATGCTAGAGGAGGAACGCGCGGCGGACGCGAAACTGATGGTGATTGCCAGTTCGATCGCCAGCGCCAAAGCCGAGGCTGTCTGGTGAAGCCGGCCTGCCGAACCGCACCCGATGCCAGCGACGAAGACCTCGCAACCACCTCGGCATCATCAAAAACCGCTCAGGATACCACTATGCCAAACCACCACCGATCCGTTCCGTGTGTTCCGTCGCCGCGCCCGAGAGCCGCGGGCAGCCCATGCCTCAAGAGCCCGCCTCAGCCAGCCGGCCACCATGCCCGCAGACGTGGCGTTCAGTTTGCCAAGGCGGTCCCTCAATTGCTGCCCGCGCTGTGTGCCTATGCGATGCTGGCCAGCGCCGCCCAAGCCCAGGTTGATACCGAAAAGCGCCAGCTCGTTCAGTTCGGCTACAACCAGTCCTTTCAAGGTGCCGCACCGATTGCCGCATATGCCTTCTACCATCTGAACCTGCCGGACTGGCCGCGCGCTGGGCAAGTGCTCCGGCTGAGCGTCGCGCCAGTGTATGTGGACGGTGAACTCGCGTTTCGCGAGGGCATTGGGCAGCAGACGGATGTGGCTGTGGGCCTGGCGGGCGGGGGCTTCGCGGATGGTCATTCGGAGATTCGCGGCGGGAAGTTCCTCCGCGAGGAATCCTTCAACGGACACGGCGGCGAGGTATCGGGCAGCATTTATCATCTGTTCAATCCGGGGGCCAGAATTCCGCTGAACGGGATCGTGCGCGCCGCGCTGCACTTCTCGGAATATGACCGGGACAGCCGCACGGCACCGGGGTTCGTCCTGCCTTCGGACACGGGTTCGCTGCGCTTGCGCACCGGGCTGCGCTACGGCGGGAGCGAACCGGTGCTCGCCCCGAAGATGGCGATGGAACTCTCCGTCTGGCATGAGACTGACATCCGTTTCAACAGCGGGAACTATGGCCTGGCGGGAGACCGCAGGGTGGAGCCACAGTCGCACCAGTTCTGGGCGCGGGCTTTGATGTCCTATGAAGTGCCGGACCGTGGGGACTACTTCGCGGTGAACCTGACCACTGGCACCAGCCTGAACGCGGACCGGCTCAGCGGCTACAAGCTCGGGGGCGCGCTGCCGATGTCCTCGGAGTTTCCCCTCAGCCTGCCGGGCTATTACTTTCAGGAACTCACCGCGCGGCAATTCGCCCTGCTCGGCGGACTTTACTCCGTCCCCTTGGATGCCCAGAAACAGTGGCACTTGACGGGATACGCCGCAACGGCGGTGGTGGACTACGTGGCCGGCATGTCCCAGGCCGGCAACTGGCACAGCGGCGTTGGCGGGGGCATCGGCTACACCTCGCCCAACAAAGTGTGGGAAGTGGTGCTCGGCTATGCCTACGGCATTGATGCCATGAGAACGGACGGACGGGGCGCGCACACAATTGGCCTGGTGGCGCAATTCGACATCGAAGCCCGGGGTGCGAAGCATAAAAACGCGACACCCAATCCGGAACCGGAGAAGTCCCGTGGCCTGCAGCAGATGTTCCGGGGCGTGTTCGGTGATTAAGCAGTCCGGCCGCCCTTTCCCGATTCCCTCAAAAACAACTCCCGCACATTATGATTGAACTCACCCTGCAGCCGGTATTCGCCGCCATTGGCTATTCCCTGGTCTATCTCCTCGCAGGCGGAGGGTTCTTCGGAGCCGTGATCATTTTTCTGATCGCCAAAGTGATGGGCAAATAGGACCGCTCCTAAACTGAACTGCCATGAATGCCGCCTCAGCCCTGCCGCTCACCGTCACAACCAATGCCTCACCTGCCCGTGCCGGGGGAGTTCCTTCGCTCTGTTGGGGAGCAATTCTCGGCGGCACCGTGGCGGCCATCGGCATTCACATCCTCCTGACCGCGCTGGGAGTCGGTGCCAGCCTCGCGGTGTTCACGCCCGTGACGGACACCAATCCGGTGGCGGCCTTCAGCTTTGGGGCAGCCATGGTTTGGACCGTCTGTGCGCTGATCGCGCTCTGGTTTGGCGGACTGGTTGCGGGGCGGCTTTCCCATTCGCTGCACGGTGGCCTGGTGCATGGCATCCTGGTCTGGTGCCTGACGTTGATCCTCACGCTGCTGCTGCTGTCCATGGGCACCGGCATGATCTTAGGCGGCGCGCTCAAGATATTGGGTGGCGGTCTGGGGATTGGGAGCCAGGCTGCGACCACGGAGCTTGCGGGCGCCCTCAAGGAGGGGCTCCAGAGAGGGGACGCTCATGTGGTCAGCTTTGTCGAAGAAGCGGTTCAATCCGTCCCCGCGAACTCATCGCCCCAGGCGCTCACGCGCGCCAGGCGCGAACTCGACTTCGCGATCACCCGCCTGTTCTCGCGGGACAACGACCTCACCTCCCCGGCGAACCGTTCGGCAGCGATTAATGCGCTGGTGGCTTACGCGGAAATGAGCGAAGCGGCGGCGACGAAGACCGTTGAAGCATGGACGGCCTCCTACCAGCAGCTCCAGGTGGAGCTGAAGAATCTGAAGCAGGTGTCCGAACAAAAGGCGCGCCAGACTGCGGACCGGGCGGCAGCCAACCTTGCCTCGGCCGCGATCTGGTCCTTCTTCGCCTTGCTGCTGGGATTGCTCGCCGCCGCCCTGGGGGGTAAATGCGGAGCTGCCTGTGCCGTGCGGGCGACCGATACCAAAGCGGGGAGCTGATGCGGAGTGCGAGGACCGGGGCTAACGCGAAGCGGCGCAGAGAATCCTCTGCGCCGCTTCGCGGTTTCCGCACCTCTGCGTTAAAACGACTGGTGCCGCCGGTGCTCCGTTTGGCCGCGATCCAACGCCGGGATTTGCACGCCCCTCCGGAGCTGCGATGGGCATGCAGCCTCCCCTTACTGCTCCACCAACACCGCGTTGCGGTCTTTCAACACCTTCGTCAACGCTTCCTTGTCCATCAGGGTCAAAGCGATGCCGGCCGGCTTGCCCTTGAACAGCTTGTAGTGGACGAGTCGCTTGCCCACGGAGGCAATCAAGCAGGACGTGCCGTTCATGCTCCAGACCTGGCCGGCAGCAATCTCGGGGGAGGAGCTTGGAATCATAGTTTTCATGGGGGGATTGGTCAAACCGGTGGCGACAGCGCTATTTGTGAGGTTTCTTTTTCTCTGGCAGGTCCGTGCGGGTGATCTTCACCAGGCCGATGAAACTGTAGTAATTGTGCGCCGCCTTCCCGACGAGAGAACCGCTCGAATAAACGTGCTCGTGTGAATTCCGGTCGTAGGCAAACAACGCCAGCTTCGCCACCGAGAGCTGCTTTTGCGATTTGAACAAATACAACTCGGGCGTGGAGAGGGTGCCTGACAACGGAACCATGATGGGCACGCTGGGCAGGCCGATGAGTGACGAAGAACTATCCGTGGCCAGTGCGCCACTGCGGGGTTCGATGATGATGTCGGCCTCCTTGGCCTCCGCCATGAGCAGCGCGCCGTGCGTGCTCAGCAGATCGCGGATGCACCCGATGACATACGGCTTGTCGTAGCTTTCAAAGTAGCAGGCCTCCACAAAGACCTTCCGGCCCTTGAACGTGTCGAACATCGCCGCCGCGAGACTGCGGTCGGCGGCGGTGCTGATCAGCAATTGTTCCACCGCCGACCGCGGCGGTTCCGTCATGCGGGAATGGACACACCCGGAAATGAGCGGGCATAGCGCGAGCAGGAGCAGCCACCCGCGCGGTCCCGCTGGTTCGTTCAGTTTTGTCATAAGCCCGAACGGCATCTGGCCGGCATACCGCCGGCGGTGAAAAGCGATTCGGGCGGCACATGCCTTGGAATTGGGAATGGGAACCCAGAAGTCAGAGGTGAGGAACCCCATGGAAGCGACGTGCCGCCGCCCGAATTCAGGACCTGGACTTTAACCCACGGCACCGGACGAGCGTTAAGACTCATCAGGTGAGTGGGGCGGAGCCACGTCCTGTTGGAAAAGAACACACTGGTTTTCCAGCAGAATCAGTGCCGCGCTGGGTCGGGCGGCATTCTTCCATTGTAATGCCCAGCGATGGTTCGCGCGCCTCGCTTCAGGCGCGGTTCCGCGCGGCAAATCGGATCAAAAGCCGTCGCTGTCCGGTGGACGGGGAAAGGATGGCGAAGGCAGTGATGCCCTCGGTGACTGCAAACTGCACACGCCAACGGCAAAATGCAATTTGCCTGCCTGCGCGTGCGAGGGCCATCGGCCGATTCCCGCGTCTTTTGCCCAGCATGCTTTTCGGCACGATTCCGGCTAAGGAAGGCAGCGTCGGGCACATCCCCGCTGCCCGCCAAGTTTATGAACATGGGACCTCATCCATCACCAACGCACAGCCCCCATCTCGCCCAGGCTGCACCGGTGCGAGGTGAAACTCGCACCGTGCCCATCGAGTGGGCATTTGAATCTCAGGCCTGGGAGGTGCCCATCGTTACGGTGGGGCGGCAGGCGAAGCATTACGGAGTTGTGGCGCGCAGACTGAACCCGGAGCCGGTCCCGGAACTCAGTGTCTGGGCGGAGGTCGTCGGCCATGGGCACCGCTTTGAGGGCCCGCTTGTGCGCGATCCGGTTTTGCTCCGCCCGTCAAAGGAGTGCGCATGACTCAAAGCATCAGCGACTACACGGTCGAGTCGGAGCATTCCAATGCCCAGCTTGAGACGAAAGTTCGTGCGCGTCTCAAGGAAGGTTGGGAACCCTTGGGCGGCGTGCAAGTGGTGGCTCCCGGCCTGAACGGTGCGGAGAATGCCCTGCTCTACGTCCAGTCCCTTGTGAAGCGCGAACCAGCGAAGTAAGGCCGTCTGGCCATCCCAGGGGGATTTAGTTGGACCTCGTCGCACTCCTGCCCGGGAGCTAAGAGGCAGCGGCGCTGCGCATCACCTTGTTCATGAGGGTCGCCAGGCGCCGGGTGGAGATACGGCAGCGCAGCAGCCGGCGGCCCGGACCGCCAAGCCACTCCTGGGTGCGCATCTGGTCGAGCTTCCACTGCGCGTCGCCGCGCCACTGGGCACCGCCCAACTTTTCTATCAGCGCAAGATCCGCGGCGAACACCCGCCGCCGCCAGGGCCAGAGCAGCACGGCGACGGGCAGGGCATGGAAATACAGGGACTGCAGAAACACGCGGTTGGTGAACTCGGCGGACCGGCAACCCCGCGTCTGGCAGAAGTGGTCACGGAAGGTCGTCCGACGCGGTTGCGCACTGGCATCCGCCGGTCCTGCCATGGACGCAGCCAGCGGACCCTCCGGCGCTTTGCTTGGAGTGTTGGCATTCCGGGCGCTGGCCTGGCTGCTTCCGCGCCGTGGTGTCGGGGCGAAGAAGGCCAGTCCCGCCTGCCGTGCCGCATGCTTGACGGCATCAAGCCGGGAAGAATCAGAAGCATCGGGATCATCCTCCGGGCCGAACAGCGCAACGACGGCGGCGGGCATCCCTTGCTTGCTGCTGATGGCGGCCTCCGTCCACTGCCCGACGGCGGGTGGGAGCGGCTGGGGATGAGGACTGGCGGTGGCGATGATCAGGATGTCCGCCCGGACCGCGTCAGCGGCGGCCACGGCGCGCCAGTTGGTGTCCGCCAGCAGGCCAAACGACCACGGGAGCGGGTGAAAAGCCACTTCTTCCCCCAGTTCGCGGCCGAGGCCGCTCATCATTTGCAAGGCGCGTTTGCCGGCGGCGATTTCGTCGTAAACAATGACGACCCGGAGCGGGTGCTCTGCATTCTGAAAGCTGGCTTCCGGCCCCAAGTCGTCCAGGCATGCTTGAGTTTGCATGCCGGAGACCATGCCACAGGAGGGGAAACACGGAATTGGGAGGCGGCTCGCGACTTGTCTAGGCATCCTTCCTATGCTCGTCGGGAATAACTTCAGCGCCGGCCCCGGGCGCGCCTGACCTGGCGTGCCTCCGCCCGTGCGGTCAGCTCCGGACCGACTGCGTCTCCACCCAGCGCACCGCATGGCGGACGAGACTGCCGGCATCCTTGAGCTGGAGCTTCTGCTTGATGCGTCCGCGGTGGACATCCACCGTTTTCGTGCTGAGGTGCAGCGCCGCCGCCGCCTCCCGGGTGCTCTTGCCGCTGCCCAGCAGGCGGAACACTTCAAACTCCCGGTCGGAAAGCTTGGCTATGGGGGACTCGGAGTCACGTGATTGACGCCCGGTGATGGCGCTGAACAGGCGCTCGGAAATCTGCGGGCTGACAGAGAGCTGCCCGTCCAGGACGAGACGGATGATGTCCAGCATCTTGCTCACGCCCACGTCCTTCATCAGATAACCGCGGGCGCCCACGCGCAGCACCCGCTCCGCGTAAAGCGACTCGTCGTGCATCGAAACCACGAGGATCAGCAGTTCGGGCCGCATGGTGTGAACATCCTTGATAAACTCAATTCCACTGCGGCCCGGCATGGTCATGTCCGTCACCATCAGGTCCGGCTTCAGCGAGGACAGGAGGGACATGGCCTCGGCGGGGTTGTTCGCTTCACCACAGACCATCAGGTCGGGCTGACGGTTGATATTGAAGGCGAGCCCTGCACGCGTCATCGGGTGGTCATCCACCAGCAAAATCCGCCGTTTCGTGGCCGGCACCCTGACCGGCTTGGTTTTGATGCGCAGGGGTCTGCTCATGTTGCTTACCGCGTCAAAGTGCAGGCTACCCGGACGCGTTTGCGCCGCCCGGGACCGATGAAGAGTTCGGCACCGATCATCTCGGCGCGATAGCGCATGGCGTTCAGCCCCAGCCCCTGGCTGGCTGGCTTGAGAGCCGGGAAAGGGTGGCCGTTGTTCTCCACGCTCAATACCATTTTTTGCGCTCGTTCGGTCAGGACTATGTCCACTTTGCTGGCCTGACCGTGCTTCAGGGCATTATTCACGGCCTCCTGGGCGATGCGATACAAATGTGTGGCCAGAGCGGTATCCGGAATCTGCACCGGCGGATCGCAGGTGAACCGGCATTTGACTCCCGGGATGCGGCTGGTGGCCGCCGCCAGTTCGCGCAGGCCCTGCATCAGCCCCTCGCCCTCCAGCGGCACCGGGGCGAGACTGTGCGAGAGCAGGCGCGCCTGGGTCACCGTTGCGCGCAGTTCACCGTTCAAACGGCGGGCCAGTTCGCTTACGGCGGGAGTGTGTCCGCGCAGGTCTTCCGCCAGCGCGTTGCTCAACATCTCCAGTCCGGTGAGCCGCTGGCCCAGGCCATCGTGCAGGTCGTGACCAAAGTTTCGTTGCTCGCGTTCGGTGATGGCCAGGATCTCGCGTTCCAGGCGCTTGCGCTCGGTGATGTCCACCAGGACATGGACGGCCCCACGCGAACGGCCATCCGCATCCAGCAAGGGTGTCGCGAAGCCCAGCACCTCGCGCATCCCGCCGTCCGCCAGGATCAGGCTGAACTCGAAGTTCTGGACGGGAGAACCGCGCGCGGCCCGTTGGATGGGAAGTTCCTCCGGGCTTAGTTCGCGCCCTTCCCTCATCGCACGATAATGGCTGGAGCCCGGGCCGCCGGAAGCCGACGGGGCTGCCTGGCTCCGCAGCAGTTCGTCCGCCGCCCGGTTGGTCGTGACCTGCCGGCAGTCCGGGTCATGCGCGATGAAGACGGGCGTCGGCACGGCATCCAGCAGCGCCGCGAGTTCCGTCGCCCGGGCCTGCTCGCGAATCAGACTGGCCCGCAAGGCCGTCTCCACCTGAAGGCGGGCGGTGATGTCGGTGAGCGTCGTGCGGCACAGGCGCTGTTTGCTGGCCGGGTGCTGCACCAGCACGCTGTGCATCATCACGGGGATCGGGGCTCCTTGTTTCTGGATCAGGCGCAGCTCGACGGTGTCACGCTCCGCCGACAAACTCTGAAGATGCGCGCGGAAGCGCGCCAGATCCTCCCGGGCAACGTGCAGGTGAAACGGCACCCCCACCAGCCGGCTCCGCTCGCAGCCCAGCAGCCTGGTGGCGGTGAGATTGAGTTCGTGGATGACGCCGTGCTTGTCGAGCGTGACATAGCCGACCGGGGCAAAATCGTAAAGGTCGGCATAGCGATCGCGCGACAGCTCGAGCAGCCGCTGGGCTTCGCGCAGGTCGCGGTTCTGCATGTCCAGCTCGATCTGGTGGACTTGCAGTTCGTGCAGCAATCGCTCGTGCTCGAACGCGATGCTCGTGGTCGGCGCTCCCTGCTCCAGAGTCTGGATGCAGCGGATCAGCTCCGCCCGGGTCATCTGCCGCAGCGGTTTCATGCGGCTTTGACCTCCTCCACGGCGAGGAGAATCCACTGGGTCTTCCGGCCTGCATCCGCTACATGGCGGGCGTTGAGCACCAGGCGCTTTCGGCCCACGCCGGGAATGTCGGCAGACACTTCAAAATGCTCAAAATGCGAGCGCTTGGGCAGGATGTCCTCCAGGAGTTCACGTAGCTTGGGGGTGTTCCACAGGGCGTGCCCAAGGGTGAACACGAACCGGTTGACGGTCTTCTCCGGGCGGGCCCGGAACATTTGATAATACGCCTGGTTCGCGGTTTTCACCCACAACTCACCGTCCAGCACGAGCAAGGGCTGCGGCATGGCCTCGACCACGGCTTCAGCCATGCTCTGGGCCTCTTGTGCCTGGACCAGCGCGCGCCGGCCGGCGTCAATGTCCACCAATGCGAGAATGACGCCGTCGATCTTGTTTTCGAGCGTCCGGTAAGGGCGGATCCGCAGCGAATGCCACCGGCCCTGGCGGTCCTGGACATCGAGCTCCCGGGCGGTCAGGGAGTCCATGACGTCCGCGATATGGCGCTCGAATTCCGGCACATCCAGGTTGGGCCGCAGATCGCTCAAGGGGCGGCCCACGTCCGTGGGGATGAGGTTCAAGACCCGCTCGGCCAGCGGGGTGAAACGGCGGATGCGCAGGTCGCTGCCGAGGATCACGATGGGGATCTGCACGCTGTTGAGCAGGTTCACCAGATCGTTGTTCGACTGCCCGAGCTCCGCATTGCGGGTATGGAGCTCGTCATTGACGGTGGTCAGTTCCTCGTTGGTGGATTGCAGCTCCTCCTTGGCCGTCTCCAGCTCCTCGTTCGTGCTCTGGAGTTCTTCATTGCTGGAGAGGATCTCCTCGTTGGCCGATTGCAATTCCTCATTGGTCCGCTCGTGCTCACCGATGACCGACTGCAGATACTCTTTCGTCGCGGTCAATTCCTGCTTCAGTTTGCCCACGAGCCGCCCGTGTGCGGCCGTCGCCTTTGCCGGCTGCCCGGGTGGCTGGCTGGCTTCAACCGGCAGGGCGGCGGCGGCGGGCAGAACCGGCTCAAACAGAACCAGGAAGCAACCGGCGCGCGCCCCCGCCGTGGAGTGCAGGGGGATGATGTCGAGGTTGAGCTCGTGAAATCCGCCGTTGAATTTCACTTTCACTCCGGTTCGCCGCACCGAGCCCTTGCTCCGCCGGACATCATTGAGGGCTCCGCGCAATTCCAGCAGCAGCCCTTCACGGGCCATCTTGAGCAGGTTCAGGCTCGCGGTGCCGGAGGCCGGTTCCAGGTAGGCGCCGGTCTGGCCCCGGAACTGCAAAATATCCAGGCGATCATTCACCACCACCCCGGGCGGGGTGTATCTGGCCAGCAGGATGCGGTCGGCCTCTTTCTGATAGTCGACACCGGCCGGCGACGCGGGCGGCAACGGGGCGACGGCCCGCTCCACGGGCGGCTCGGGATGGGGCAGCTCAAACTCCATGCGATGCGCCGCCGGCTTGCGGAGGTAGAGCTTGTGCTGCCGTCCCGCCAGGACGAACAAATCAGCAAATCCGCCGATCGTCTCCGAGCCGCCCAGCAGCAGCAGTCCGTCCGGTTTGAGCGCGTAGTGAAACGTGGGGATGACCCGCTGCTGCAGCGCCGGACCGAAGTAGATCAGGAGGTTCCGGCAACTGATGAGATCGAGTTTCGAAAACGGCGGGTCCTTGGTCACGTCCTGCCGGGCGAAGACGCAGGCGTCCCGCACGGCTTTGCTGATCTGAAAGCCTCCGTCATGCTTGACGAAGAACCGGCGCAGCCGGGTGGCGGAGACATCCGCCGCGATGCTCGCGGGATAGATGCCGGCGCGGGCGTGGTCAATGGCGGGCTCGCTGATGTCCGTGGCGAACACCTGCAAGGGCACGCTCGTTCGCTGCATGCCCAAAAACTCGAACAGGGCGATGGCCATGGAATAGGCCTCTTCGCCCGTGGCGCACCCGGGCACCCAGACCCGGATCGGAGTCCGGGCGGGCCGGTTCTTGAGCAGCCGGGGGAACACCTTTTTCTTCAAGGCTTCAAACACGTCGGGCTCCCGAAAGAAGCTCGTCACATTGATGAGCAAATCCTGATAAAGCGCCTCGGCCTCGCCCGGCGTTTGCCGGAGGAAACGGGTGTAACTGGCGAGCGTGTCCAGTTTGTGCAGGGTCATGCGCCGGGCGATGCGACGCTTGAGCGTGGTCGGCTTGTAAAAGGAAAAGTCCACGCCCGTGGCGGCGCGGAGCAGGATGTAGATCTTGTTCAGGTCCGCATCGCTCTCCAACGGCAGGTCCTCGTTTCTGGCCGTCCCGCCTGCCTCCATGGCGGGAAGCCGTCCCAGGCGGGCCAGCTCGCGCGCGATGTCCGCCGGCGGCAGCACGAAATCCACGACCCCGGCCGCAATGGCGCTATGCGGCATGCCGTTGTATTTCGCCGTCGCTTCATCCTGGGAAAACGTGACTCCGCCTGCAGTCTTGATGGCCCGCAGCCCCTCGGTGCCATCGGACGCCGTGCCGGAAAGTATGACTCCAATGGCCCGACCACGCTGGTCGGCGGCCAGCGAGCAGAAGAAGAAGTCCGCTGGCAGATGCTGTCCGCGCGTCTCCGTGCGCGGCATCAGGCTCAGCCGTCCATGCAGCACGGCGAGGTTCGTATTCGGCGGGATGACGTAGACATGATCCGCTGCGAGACGCATGCCATCGCGCGCTTCATGGACCGGCAAGGCAGTGGTGTGGGAGAGGAGGGCCGTCAGCATGCTCTCATGCTTCGGGTCCAGGTGCTGGACCAGCACCAGGGCCAGGCCCGTGTCCACCGGCAAGGCGCCAAGCAACTGGGTGAACGCCTCCAGCCCGCCTGCGGAGGCCGCAATCCCGACAATGTAAAGCGGTAGCTGGCTGGCCGACTTTACCTCAGCCAGCTTGCGCCGCCCGCGCTTCCGACCGTGTTGTGGGGTGGCATCGCGTCGCTTCAAGGCCATGCGCACAAGGCTGCGCTGGCCGCACAATTCTATCAAGCCCGCGGTGGTTTGTGTGGGGGTGAGGTTGGGCCAGTCGCGACGAAAATGCGTCCGCCGGTGCAGTGCGCGTGCGTTCCCCGGTGGGGAACGCACGCGGGTGCGAGGTCGCGAAGATCCATTGTTTTCAGGGCTTCAAGGGCATCGCTGCTTCGCAGCCGCACTTGAGCGGAGGCGGGCGGGCTAGGAGCAATGCCTAGCTGGTTATCCGCGTCTCCCCGACCGCTCTAGGAATTCGGCCTAGCGTAATACAGGCGCACCTGCCAATTGCCTGCCACCCCGCCTGGCCTAGTTTTAACGACGAATCAAGCGGACCAAATTCAAGTGCTGACCATCAATGAATCCCTCCCTCCCTCCTCCCGGGATCCCGGCGGAAACTGCCAGTCCACCGACCGCCGCGAGCCAGGTCCAAGTGGTGAATCCGAACGGCCTGCATCTCCGCTGCGCGGCGGAGATCATCCGGGTGGTGCGGGCGTTTGCAGCGGAAATCACCCTGGAACACTCCGGGGTCAAGGCGGACGCCCGGAGCATCATCGGCTTGCTCGGCCTGCAGGCGCTCTCCGGAGCGGTGGTCTCGGTGAACGCCTCGGGCGCGGATGCAGCGCAGGCGCTGACCGCGCTGGAGCAGCTTTTCGCCACTGGTTTTGGTGAAGTGAGCACGGAGGCGCTGGCGGGGGAGAATCCCCAGCCCGGCCCGGCATGAGCATATGCGCCGCGAGAATGACCGCGGCATTACCCGCATGGCCGTCACCCACCATTTAACCCACGACTAACTCCCGGACAAAACCATGACACGCAAGACCAATCATATCGGCAATAAACGGCAGTTCGTATATCACAACCCCGAAGCCTCCCAGGTGCTGCTCGCGGGCGGCTTTACTGGCTGGGAGCAGCACGCGATCCCAATGAAACGCGCGCCCAGCGGTGAATGGCGGGCGACGGTCACGTTGTCCCCGGGCCGGCACGAATACCGGTTCATCGTGGATGGCCAATGGGTGGAGGACCAGCAGTGTGAGGAGCGGGCTCTGAACCCTTATGGCACGACGAACTCCGTATGCACCGTAGCCGGATGAGCCGACGTCTATGAAGTCATCCACCAAACCGCCAGCCCCCCACAACGCGAAAGCCAGGCCCGACGCCCCGGTCGGCTGGAACAGGATCATCCCCAAGCGGGCGCCGGCCGCCGTCCTCGCCCCGCCCGACGTGCCAATGAAATGGCGCTGGCACCATCATGTGCTGGTGAGCCTGCACGACCGCCTGTTGCGCGAGCGGGCGGACCGGCTGGAGGCCAGTGCCGAGCCCTTGGAGCCGCACAGCCTGCATGAAGCGGACAGCGCGGCGGACGAGATCGATCACGATCTGGCGCTGACGCAGCTTTCCGCCGGGCAGGACGCGCTCTCGGAAGTGAACGACGCGCTCCGGCGGCTTCAGAACGGCACATATGGCGTCTGCGAGGCGACCGGCCGGGCGATCCCGCCGGCACGCCTTCGGGCGGTGCCCTGGACGCGCTTCACGCTGGAGGCTGAAACCCGCCGGGAGCAGCGTGCCGGACGGGTGGGAACCCGCCTCCGGCGGGCGGCGACCGTGCGCAGCCGCAGCCAGCTCCCGCTCATACCCGAAGCGGGGCCAGAAGAAACCGACGCGGCTCCGACGATGACAGCGAATGACGAGGCGCTATCGCCCGTGGAACCACCGGGCAGGCAGAGTTCGCCGGCTGTCCTGCGGTTACAAAAACCATCCACTTCAACCACCAAACGCCATGCCACAAGGTGACAAATCAAGCTACACGGACAAACAGAAACGTCAGGCTGCCCATATCGAAGCGGGTTATGAAGCCCGCGGCCTCCGGCCCAAAACTGCCCAGGCGCGCGCCTGGGCCACCGTGAACAAACTCGATGGCGGCGGCAAAAAGAGCGGTTCTGGCCGGAAGAAGCACTAGCTGGCGCCATGGCGGTCTGTCCGGCGAAGACCTAATTACCAATTCCCACGATCCCCACTAACTCATTCGTTATGACCATCAAGCACGCCGCGACCGACCATCCGATCCTGCCGGTGCTGGCTGACCGCTGGAGCCCTTACGCCTTTGAAGACACGCCGGTGCCGAGAGGCGACCTACGTTCGGTGTTTGAAGCGGCGCGGTGGGCGGCCTCCTCCTACAATGAACAGCCGTGGAGTTACCTGATCGCCACCAAGGACAATCCGGAGGAGTTTGAACGGCTCCTCTCCTGTCTCGTGGAGGCGAACCAGGCATGGGCCAAGGCCGCGCCCGTGCTGGCGCTGGGCGTCGTCAGCCAGCGGTTTGCCAGGAACGG
>CAZOCL010000007.1:0-56882 GCA_964578245.1 uncultured Klebsiella sp.
CGCCGATGGTCAGCACGTCGCCCTGATCCATCGTGTAGCTGTCGTTGTTCGCCACCGGAGCATCGTTCACCGGCGTCACGTTGATCGTGAACGTGTTCGTGCTCTTGTCCACGCCAAGGCCCAGCACGGCACCTTGAGGGAGCAACCCGCCGGGCACCATGCCGGTCCCGCCGTTGTCCTGCACCACCACGGTCACCAACGCGCTGCCGTTGGCATTCAACGCGGAGTTGAACGTCAGCCGCCCGTTGTTGTCGATGGCCGGAACCGCACTGAAGAGGGCCGCGTTGTCCACCGTGACCGTGTAACCGACCAGGGCCTGCGTCGCCTCGTTGGGCGGACCGGCCAGGAACGTCGCAAAACTGCCCAGGCTCTGGGCTCCGGCATCCTCCAGCACCGTCACCGTGCCCTGCGCGAAGGTCACGCTCGGCGCGTCGTTCACCGGCGTCACGCTGATCAAAAACGTGTTCGTCACCGCATCCACTCCCCCGTTGGCTGTCCCGCCATCGTCACTCACCACCACGGTGATCAACGCCGTCCCGTTCGCATTGGCCACTGGGGTGTAGCTCAATGTCGCCGTCGCGTTCGGACTCGTGTAGGTCACCACCGGGTTCGGAATCAATCCCGGGTCGCTCGAACTCGCCGTCACCGTAACCACCTGCCAGTTCTCATCCGCCGGACCCGCACTGATCCCAACCAGGTTCACCGTCTGCTGTCCCGCGTCTTCCAGGATCACCGGCGGAACAGGGATGTCCGCCAGCGTCGGCGCGGCATTATGCAGCCCGGCGGCTGGCCAGAACCCTGTTTCCAGCGCCTGCGCGCCCCATGTCATGCGAGATCCCGCCTCCGCCTGCCCGATGGTGGAGACCAAGGCCAGCTCTCCCACGGCGGAATACCCACCTCCCGCACTGACCCGTGAAACGTCCAGCGAAAATACCTGTCCGCTGGCCACGCCCGGAACCAAAACCAGCATCGCCGCCCAAAGCCCGCTGAAGGAAATACTCACGAATTTCTGCGCTAACCGCATCCCTTGCATGGCGGCCACCCCGGGCCATGCGGCACGTCTGCCGGGCACCCAGCTCAGCAGCAGTGGGCGCAGGCGGTTTCGGTTGGCAGCCGCCATATCGCGCTACTGGATGCGAAGCTTGAAAAAGCGCAGACCCGCCTGGCTGCCGGTGGATGGCGCAGTCACCTGGATCAACTGAACGAGGTCGGACTGAAAGTTCTCCATGATGGCCGGGTCGGCCCCGGGCTCGGCACGCTGGAAGGAAACGCTCTGCCAAGTCTTGAGGTCGGCCGATCCCACGACGCTGTAGTTTCGCCCGCGCACCGCCATGAACTCCAGGACCGGTGCTCCCTCAACCACGCGGACGACTTTCAAGTTCAGGCCGCTTCCGTCCTGAAACCCATAGGTTCCCGCGATGTATTCCTGCAACAGCGTCACTCCGTTGCCGCCCGGAGAAGAGTTCGCGGTCAGATTGGTGAGCGAAACATTCCAGCCGCGGGCCGCGATCAACGCCTGCTCCCACGCGTCCGGCAAGCCATCCCCATTCTTGTCTTCACCCAGCGTGAGGTCGATGTGGGTCTGCTTGCCGGGCTGGCCCAGCAACGAGTAGTCACCGGTCATTTCGATCGGGAGAAACGTTGCGCCGTCGATGACGACCCGCAGCCGGAAAGGAACGGAAGGCTGCAAGGCGACCACCTTGTAGATATCACTTCGCACCGCGGAGTCCATCGGGATGGTCATCCGAAAGTTGACGCCGGGCTGCAACCCGGTGACCACCTTGCACGACACGGAAACCCCCGATGACGTGGTAAGGACGACGGTGGCGTTGGCTTTTAGCGGATTTCCACTCTCATCCCGTGCCATGCCGTAGATCGCGTGGGGCAATGCGGGCGGAAAGGCCAGCACGGACGGCACAAGCAGCAGCGTCAGCAGCAGCCCGGGAAGGACTCGGAGCGTCAGGCTCAATTGGGGCTTCATAGACATGGGGCTTGAGAACTAGTTGCCGGAGTAGGAATAGGTCACCAGGTAGATCTTGATGTCTTTCACGGTGTTGATGAAACGGTCGAGGCCGTCATTGGGATCGTTCAACAGTTTGTAGCCGGGAATGACCAGTTTCCACTTGCTGTTCCAGACGGAGCGACCAACCAGGCGGGTGTTGGTGTATTCCGACTGTTGCAGCATGCCACCCCCGCCATAAATGCTGCTGCCGAAGGCGGCCGTCGTGGACACGGGGCGGAATTCCGGGTGCTTCCGCAGATTGAACAGCGGCTCGGTCAGCGAGTCGGTCGATTGATACAGAGCCTTGGTCGAAAAGGCCGAGGCGCCGATGTTGAACGGGAGCGGGATGGTCACGTCGTTAACCGCCCAGGTCCGGACCGCGCTGGCATCACCCAAGGGCGGACTCCGCATCGAGTCGACACCCACCGGGATCAGATAGATGCCTGGGGTTGCGGCCAGCGCCTGCGGATCGAGAAACGCGGCGCTCGGATCAGCCGGCGAGGTGCCCCCCGACGACAGCACCACGCCGGTATTGGCGGCGGGGTTGGCCATGCCTTTGTAACCTTCCAGCGCAACCCCGATGGAAAATATCTTGGTCGCAAAGTAGCTCGGCGGGAAATAGGAGTCCCCGCCCGCAAGTGTCTGCCCGAAGAAGTTCTTGCCGGGCGTGATGGTGGTGCTGAACTCAATGATGAGTCCCGGCACCGTCAGGCTGTCACCCGGCGCGATCTGCATGCACTGGCGTCGCACATCCTCGTCCGCCAGCAGGTCCGTCCGGCGCGCCTGGTTCAGGATGTCCTTCCATGAATTGTCCCCTTCTGATCCAGGCACGAGACGATGATTCTCCGTCCGAAGCGAGACGGTGGTCCCGAACGCGGTGGGATTGTTGAAACCCAGGCGGCCTTTCAGGACATCCCAGTCCGCCTTCATTTCCGCCAGGACACTCGACAGCCCGGGATCGCCGGTGTTGCTGCCGGCATACTGCGGTTCGCCCGACTTCACGACGCCGAGGGCGCGAGAGTTCACAATCCGGCTGATGAACCCCTTGCCTTTGGTGGTGTTGAGCAAGCCGGTTTCGTAGTCGTAAGACTGGGCCGCCATGAAGGTGTAACGCGCGCTGAGATCGAACAGCGTCTTGTAACGCTCCAGCTTCTCGTTGCGGAAGATGCGGAAGGCGGCGTCCCGCGTGCGGTAGCCCTGCGTGATTGCGGCGGCACGCTGACGGAACACCAGCCGCTCCTCCTGGATGCGGTCGCCCTGCGCGATGAGTGACTGATAGTCCCGGAGTGCGTCATCGCGCTCCCGAATGGCACCATTGATCTTATACAGGGTTGCCTGCAAGGCCTCAAACTGATTGCCCAGATCAGCGATGCCAGACCGGACTTCTTCGTTCCATTCCAATGGCGCAATTTTTTCAAACTCCGTGAACCGGTGCGCGGCCGAAGTGGACAGGTCCAGCGCCTTGAGGACAATCTTGCTGGTGAGCTGGGCGGCCGAGAGAAATTCGCGGACAATCTCCGTGGTCGTCTTGACCGCGCCTTCGGCGGCGTTCCCTGGAGCATCCGTTCCCGCCGCCACCCCCGCGACCAAAACCTTGGGGAATGCCTTGCCGATCGCGTCCGTGAGATCCTTGGTGCCGTCTTTTGTGAAGTCCATGGCCAGATCAAATATGTCTTGAGCAGCGGACGCGGCTTCCAAGACCTGATCTGCCTCCAGGAGGCTTTTCTGGTAATCACGAATCTGATCGTGAGTCGCAAGCCGGAGCTTGAACAAGGCGACCGACCTGCCGAAATCCGTCGCACCGCCATTGTTCTCATAGACTGCCTGCCGAAGCCTGGCATTTGCTGCGATCACCTTGGAGATCGCCTGCTGAATCCGGCCTGGCGAGACTCTTTTGCCTGCCCAGTCGCTCGGTTTATCGAAACCATGCGGGCCAAGGTGAAACGCGATAAATCGGTTGGAGGTCGTCCCCCCGGTATAGCTGGACTTATAATTGGCATCCAAGACGTTCAAGTCGGTGAGGTTGTAATTGATCCCCCAATTCTTCGGGAAATCCTGGATGTCGATGTTCCAGTCGTAATCGGTGGCCGCTGCGTAGTTCCACAGGGAGGGGAAGGGCAGTTCCGGAACATCGACGTAGGCATAGTGAACCAGGTCTGGCCCGCTGTAGCCCTGTCTCCAAGTCTTCCCAGGCCCGATGTCGTCGGAGTAGGGCGTGCCATAAAGCTCGATCAACTGAAACTGGTAGGCCAGCTCCTGTTTCGCCACTGCGGCCTGGTATTCGGTCAACGAATCCGTCTCTGACCGCATCAATCGGGTCACGTCTTTTGCGTCATCAAATGAGACAATCGCATTGTTCAACGCCCCTTTGGCGCGCTCATAAATCTGCTCGAAGTGCGGTTTGGGGTCCGAACCAGTGATCTGGTTGGGGTTGATGTCGAAAGCGAGGCTGGCACCGGGCAGGCCGAGGGGCGTGAAATGGCCCTCGGCATTGTCCACCGAGAGCTGCACCTGAAGCGCGGTGGCCGGGAGTTCCGCCAGTTCGGGCACCGTCGTCCGGTCCACTTTCTGGATGCCCTCGTGCGATGGATCGGGATCAGTGGCCGGCAGGATCGCGTTGCCCACCGTCCAGTTGAAGTAGGCGCCCATGGCCGTCCGGGTGGCCCAATGATCCACGCCCCAATACCGGGTGGTCGGCACCGATCGGGCCGGATTGTCCCGGGTCTGCCCCAGCGACTCCCACCCAATATCGTCCCCGGGGGCGTAGTCACGCCGCCAGGACAAGTCCACAATCTGGCTGCCGGTGCGCGCCAGGGCGGCGGCTCCGGCCGCGAACTTGCGCTCGTTCTGGTAGTTCACCTGCACCGCTTTGCCCAGCACGGTGACGGCCTCGGATTTTGGCACCCAGTCAAAACTGGGATCGAGCAGGAGCTGGTAATAGTTCTTCACCGCCGTCAGATAATGCCCGTAACCATCGCCATGCCCCTGCGGGAACATGTGCGCCGCATCGGCCGCCCCAATCGAGGCATTGGTCCCGCCTTGAGGCTGGATGTTGTAGTTGAGCGCATAGATGACCTCGCCCGCATCAATGCCACGGGTATAATTCCAGAACAGGCGGTTATATATTGGCTGAGTGGTCACCCCCGGCTGGATGAAATCATCCCGTCCGCGCATCAACGCCAGTTCCTCCTCGAGCAAGGAGGGCACCTGTCCCCGGAAGGCGAACAGGGCCGTGGCGATGTCGCCGTAGGTCTTGTCCGCCGTGCCAATGCCGATGGTGGGATTGGCGGCGTCGGCATAGGCCTCATTGCCCAGCATCATGTAGAGGTCATTCAGATAGCCGGCTGCCAGCAGCAAGGCATCGTTGGCTGGACCGTAGTTGATCCCGGCATCCAGACTTAACATCTTGCCCCGCCGCAACACCGTCTCGTAAATCTCAATCAATCCAGCGTTGTTGATGTTTTCAAGATTGAGCGCCACGTCACCCTCCCAGCGCTTGCCTGCTTGCGTGAGAATGCTGGCATCGGTGTTGGCCGCATTGTTGAAGAGATCCGTCACCCGCTGGTTGAAGGGGTTGATGCCCGCCAGCACCCGCTTGATCCAGCCCTCGGCGAGCTGCGGTTCCGTCCACTGGGAAAAGCCCCGGTTGAAGGAGGCGTGGCTGGGGTTGGTTGCCCGATACCGGGCAATCAGATAGTTGTCCCCCAGCGAACGCACGTCCGCCGAGCCGCCCAGAATGGCCCGCACCTTGTCAACGTAGCGGCTGGAATCCAGCGCCAGCCAGGGTGAACCCGTGGCCGCCGTCTGATCCACCGACTCGTAGGCTTCCAGCCGCGCGTTGAACGCAATCGGCGCACCAGGCAGAGCCGAGGAGTAGAATTCGACCGCCAGCGTGTGTGTCGCGTTGCCGCCCACATGCTGGCCGCCAGCGAACTGGTCCGGTCCGAGCCGATACACCCGGCTCAAGGGTGAAAATGCTCCCGGAGCCGCCACCGTCGCGGTGTCGGCAGTTCCCATCCCGGCCACCGCCACCTGCACCCCATCCAGATAGACCTTCGCTCCCAGGGAATTCCCAAGGTCCAGGCTGAGATAGAACTGCGAATACTGTTTCGTTTCGTCCAGCGTAAACCGGCGGAACGCCACACTGGCGGGGGCACCCTCCACCGCACGCTCATACAATTGAATGACCGTTGCCGCCGCCGGCGCCGTGTCCTGGCCGGGGTCAATTGACACGACCACGTTGGTCGCGGGCTGTCCGAGATACGTCGTGGTGGAAACCGTTTTGACCGTTCCGAAGAAGTTGGTTCCCGCATCGTTGCGGACGACCAGCTTGTTGCCCGCGGCGACAAACTGTTGCGCTCCCGGCTGAAGCACAAAGCTCAGACCGCCATCGGCCTCGGCCACGTTCGCAAACGGAAGCATGCTCACCGGCGTCACGGCCGTCGAAATTTCAGGAAGAACTCGCGAAGGGGCGGCGAACGCCACGGTCGCCGGCTGGTCGGTAGCCAGCGGAAAACGGACATGACTCCAGGTTCCGTCGCCCAGCAACAGGCGGCGCGTATTGAGATAGACCGGCGGCGGAGAACCATCCACCGGGGCGCTGATCTTCCACTCGAATTCGTAGTCATCCACCTTCCCGGCGAGATCGACCACCTGCTGGAGCGTCAGCATCTCGTTCAACGGGTTTGAGGACTGCACTATCTTCAGTTCACCGCGATACAAGGTGTCCACCACCTTGATGACATAGACGCTCACGGGATCTCCCACCGGGGTGAAGGCGCTGCCGTTGGCGGCGATCACGCTGATGTAGCCCACCTTCGGTCCCACCGCCGTAAGCGCATAGGAATCCACGGCCTCATCCTGATCCTTCACTTCCGCCAGGACGCCCGGGCCATACGTGTTCGTCGCTCCGGGGATGAAGGTGCCCGGCCGGGCCGGATTCTCCACAAACTGCTCCACCGCCGTCTGCAGGCCGGCATCAATCACCGCATTCCAGCGCGACTGCATGGGATCACCAGTTACGCAAAGCCCCTTCAACGCCGCCGCATCCTGCGGCCCCAGCACGTTGAGCAGAAAGAAGCTGTCACCGACAATTTCCTGTTTGAACTGTCCGGCGAGGACCAGCGCGCCATTAGCTCCCCGGGCCGGATCAAGGAAGAATCGTTCCACCAAGTGCGGTGGGAGGTTGGGGAAATAGGTCTTGCCATTGTAGCGGCTGGTGCGCACCGAATCCGGTATCTTCGGCAGTTTCAGAGGGTCCGTATCCTCCGGTGGCACGAGCAGTGATTGCTTCTGCCGCGTTGGATCATGGAGCACCACCGTTTTCGCGGACAGCCCGGCCGCCACATGCGATTGCTGGTAAAGGATTTGCAGGCTGGTCTGGCCGCGCATGGCAGGCAGACCTCGTTTGGGCGTCGCCAGCGTCTCGGCCATCATCAATACCGGGGTGCTGTCCGGCCAGACCGCGCGATAAATAATCCCCAGCGGGTTGCCGTCACCGACGTTGTCCCTGTCGGCGTCGCCCGAGATCGGGTCGCCCGCGTAGGAGCCATCGGGATTCAACGGACGCAAATACGGCGTGATGGTTCCCAGCGGCGGCTGGGCATTGTAGGCGCGGGTGGGATAATAGAAGCCTTCCAAGGTTTTGTAGTAAAACTGCATCACCATCTTGGCCGTGCCGTCCGTTTCGTGTGGTCCCCGGTAAAGCCAGGTGTCGCCCTTGCGATCCTGGAACGTAAAACTCGCATAGCGATCCCGGATGGCCACATCACTGATCGTATCCGGCACCTTCTCATAGCCCAGCCGCCAGCCAACGAACATGCCGACCGTGACGCTCGAATCCGGCACGGCGAGCACCGTGTTGGTTTGGGCGGCCACCGGGGTGGTGCCCGCAAATTGCAGTTCCAGATACGACGAGCCGGAAAGGGTGCCGGTGCCGGAAATGGTCACCCCCCAGTTGGTTTGCTGGGAGGCATTGCCGACGACGCACTTCAGTCCGGTGGTGAGTCCGGCCAGCGAGTTTACCTGGAAGCGATACTTCGTCGTGTCCACCGGCTGCGCGCTGCCCGTCCAAACTCCCAGCGTCAGCGGTGCCACGGTCGTCACCACTCCGTGGATGCGATTGGCATAAGGCTCCGTGGCGGTGCAGTAAAACCACCGGCTTTGCACGGGCCCCGAGTTAGTCGGGACATTCTGCAGCGCGAGCGTCTCACTCGGCTGGAAGAAGGGCCGGTCGGCGGTGGTGAAGGAAACCCCGAAGAAACCGCCAGCGCCGGTGAACTGGGTCGTCGCCGTCACCTTGCGCTCACGGATTTCGATGTTCAGGCTGCGGGGCGGCTCGCCAATCACCTTCGAGCCGAGCGGCTTGTCCATCAAGGGCAGCGGCATCGGTGCCTGCAGCACAATGCCGGCGTTCATCGTGTAATCAAACTTGATGTTCCCCTTCTCCCGCAGCACCTGGAACACCGTCATGCTGGGCCGGCCATCCGTCGCCGTGTATTGCAGCAGCACGTAGGGGTGCGATGAATAGTTCGGCCCGCTCGTGATGTTCAAGTCATCCCGCAGCGCCCACGCCTGCCCCCCCTGCATCAAGGCATGTTCCTCGTTGGGATTGTAGCCGGGCAGAGCCGGGTCGTTCTGAATGTAGAGGCCGCCTTTGGCCTCGAGACTGCCCAGACCGCCGCTGCCGTCATTGCTGGCCAGGATCAGGTCCCGCGCAAAGGGCTCATTCGTCGGCCACAGGATCGTGTAACGGCCAATGGTCGCCGGCCACAGAACGTTCTGGAAGCCCAGGATGTTGTTCACCGAGTTCGGGCGGAACCACCACACCTCTAGTTTGGCGTTATTGTTGCGAGCATTGATCGGAATGATCGAGCTGGCGACCGACTCGTTGAAACCCGCCACAAAAGGATCCTGGTAGGCGGTCACGCTGAAGCCCGTCCCTTCCGCCTGCAGGATGTAACCCGCCAGATAGCTCAAACCGGTGAAGGCGTTTGTCTCGCCCACGGGCGGGTCGATCCGTTGGCCGACCCACACGTTCTGGTTCACTACGCGTGGTGCCTTCAGCTCATCCGGCCAGGCAAACACCCGGTTGGCTGCATCCCACGCGGTGAGGTTCGTCGCCACCGTGTTGGCAAAATTAGTCGTCCGCAGATTCAGCTCAAGCCACGAGAACACCCGCTCGAAGCGGATCTTCCCATTCGAATTGAAGCGCAGCAGCGTCCGCAAGGCCGGGACTCCGGAATCCAGGAAGGTGTAAAACTTGGAGTCCGGGGTGAGAAAGGAGCGCAGCCGGTCCGTGGGATCCTCATACTCAATTGACGGCGTATTTTGCGCGGAAAGCGGCACCGCCGTCTGCATCGCCTCGACCGGCGTCGGGACGACCGCACGGACGTAGTGACTGTATTTGTCCACGCTGGTCGGCCAGACCTGCTGGTAGCGGACCATCCGGACGGGCCAGAACAAACCGGCCACGCCTTGCTCCACCCACCGGAGCTGTGAGGAGTTTGCCTGCGGAGTTTCTCGGAGCGCGTAATACTCCCGCAGGGCATCCGCCGACGCGTTCTGCACGCCGCCGGCATAATACTCGTAGGCGTATTTCAACCCGCCGACGGTGAGGAGCCCCTCCGGACGCAGACCGGCATCTTCCGCCACCGCCACCCGCGCGGGCGGCATCAACTCGCCTAGTTCCACCGTCACATCCTTCAACGGCAGTTCCCGGGTGAGGTCAACGATCTCAATGCCCAGGTGCCGCCGGAGGTTTCCGCCAGCGGCATCCCCGAGGAGCTCGATCAAAATGCGCCCTTCCTTGTTGAACGCGGAGATGTATCCGTTTTCGTTCCAGATGGTCCGCGTCTCCTGAATTCCACCCAATGCTCCGAGTGCGCTGGTGGCACTGCTGGCCTGATACACTTCGTTGGTGGGCACATACTGCGGGACGGCTGAGTTGTAGGCGAACTTGATGTCTTTGACCACCGCGGAGGGCACCGTTACCCGCTTCCCGACCGAAGAAAAAGTCCCCTCGGTCCAGCCCATCAACCGCGGCTGCTGCACCGCGCTGACGGCCACCACGTAGGTCTTCGGCTGCAGGTCGTAGTAAAACCCGTCCACCAACGCATACTTCACGTTTTCATTGCCGACGAAGTCACCCGGGCGGGCCGGCAGCGGGTCCGCCCGCCGCCAAGTGACGGCCACCTGGCCGGACTGCACGGCGAAGACCCTCCCCGCGTTCGGGCTGTAGTGATAGCCCTTGCCGGTGTGATTGTTGGTGGTGAACGGCTCGGCCACCCAGTAGTTCAGCGCCGCCGTCGGCCCGAGCGGGGAGCCGTCGATCGCAGCGTCCGGCACCGGGATCACCCCGCCAAACTTGAAGTTAAATGGCGCGCTCACCGTGGGCGCGCCCACCCGGCCCCGTTGCCAGACGATGACGATGGTTCCCTGCACATTGGTCCCCAGGGGCAAGCCGAGGTTTGCGGCGTTGCCGGCCAGATTGGTATTCGGATCCAAGTTTTGCGGCGTCTGCGGGGCAGTGACGCCGCCGTAGGTGATTAAGGTGCTGAACTGGCTGGCCGTGGCCGGCGCCGTCGTTTCGCCGATGGCCAGCTGCTGGCTCTGCGTCGGTCCGCGCCCGTCCGACCCGGCCGGCGTGCCGAGGATGGTCGAAATGGGCACGCCGCGCAGCGAGGTGTAGTTGTAGAGCGCGGACTCCTGATGCATTTCCACGAAGACTGTCTGCGCGGCGGAGGTGGACACCAGCAGGCGCAACCCCAGCATGGCGGCGAGGACTACCAGGGTTTGGATTCGAGGTTTCATAACGACAAAGCTGTTTCAACCGCACCAACAAAAGGAAAACGTCCGTGCCCCGGAGCAACTTCAGGCACTAAGCGTGTGGGCAAGATTCGTTTCATAAGCCGCTGGCCATGGGAACAGGTGGCGGGCGCTTGACTTACCGGTTGCTGGACGTCGGCTCGCCGACCTTCGCGGGAGCCTGCGCCTTGACCTTGGCTGTGGAGGACATCGCCTCCAGCGCCGCTTCCAGACGGTTCAGCCGGGTTTCGCGGGCCTGGTCGCGGGCATCCAGCTCGATGACGGTTTCTGCCAGAACTTTCTTCTCGGCGCGGAGCCTGGCCAACTCGGTGCGCAGCGCGGTGATTTCTGCCGCTTGCGCTTCCTTTTGCTTGGCCAACTCCTGAATGGCTGAAATGCCGGTGGTGAAGATGCGGTCGTAGTCCACCGCCAGGAAGTCATCCACCTGCTTGCCATAAACGAAGAGGAGCTTGGGGTCTTCGGTCACCGAGCCGACCACGAAGGTTTGGGCATCGAGCACGGCTAAAACTTCCTTCTCAGGTTGGGCCTCATTCGTGATCAACCGCACATGGTCACCCTTTTTCAACTCGTGCGCCTTGGCCATTTGAACGCGAAGGGTTTGGCTCTTTTTATCGAAGTTCAGCGTCTCGGCTTTAGCGTAGATACTCGGCACGAATTGGGTGTTTCGCATCACCGCTTCCGGGATGATGGCCTGGACCTCTTGGGCGATAAGCCCTTTGAGCAACCGGTCCCCATGGGCGACCCGGTCCTTCTTGCGGTAGTCGGTGACCGTCAAGCGCATGAGGGTCGCCAAATCCTTTTGGGTGTCAGCCAATCCGACAATGTCCTTAATGCGACGGTCAGATGGTTGGACGAACCCATGGCCTGCCCATATCCAATAAGGGGCATAGATGCTTATATTATGGTTACCCCAAGGGTAAAATGCACTGCTCCCAGTATTCGGGTTGTTGTTCCCATAGACGCCAAGACCACCAGACAACACATAGGAATTGAAACCACTGTTCCCAACTTGCCCGGCCACCGTCGCCCCCACTTCCAAGGGGTAGCGAGGGGTGGTCGTATGGATGCCTACGAAGCCGTTGGTGCGAAAGATGTTGGTGCCAGACGCCGACCAGCTTCCGGGTGAGTTGCTAAAATTGGTGGATATCCATGTGGCAACATTGGTGGACAGGTTGTCGACCGTGATGACATTGGTGCTGCTCACGGCCAGAGCGGCAGTGGCTGTGTTGGCATTCAGAGCATTGGCCGCCAGAAAGGAGTAAGGAGCGGGCAGCAGTCTCATGCGCGGCGCGATGGTCAGCGGGCTGCCGCCAATGGTGACGGTCATTTCCAGAAAGCGGTCGGAAACGCCCGGCCCCGCGAAGACAGCGCTCAGCGACCCGTGCGCCGCCGCCTCAGCGGGAAAGGCCAGCCCCTGCCCCAGCACCACGCTGAAGTTGCCCTTGTCCACCGTCACGGTCTGCAATTCCGTCCAGAGCGCCGTGCCCGCCGCGCCGCCGGTGTCCGCCGGCCAGATGCGGAAGACGACGTTATAGTTGGCCGGGGCGGCGTTGCCCAGCGGCACGCCAGTTCCGTCCGCTAGGTAGCCCTGGCAGGTCATCAGGTCCGGCGGGTTGGCCGTCGCCGCGCGAGCGCCGCCCAAGCCGACGAGGAACGCCAGCGCCAGAAGCAGGAGGTGAACCGCCCGGCGCAAGGCCGGACGCGTGGGGGTGGAGTGCAGGCTGGTTTTCATGGATTGGGGGTGACTGGAGAACTGGGGAGCGGGCCGGAAAGAGTTGAGTTTCATGGGGTGATGGGTGGCGGGTTATTGGGCGGTCAGCTTCGGCACGGTGCTCACGCGTTGCAGGTAGAAATCCCCGGCGTTGCTGAAGGTGCGGGTGTCGTCAACGGGCACTCCGCCGACAATCCGGGAACGGCCGATGAAGGTGATCTCCTCGGCGAACGTGCCCACCATCTTGGAACTGCCCTCGGTGAGCGCGGTGAAATCCACCGGCGGCGCGGTGAAGGTCAGCACCATCCGGCGCTGGAGGTTGAACGACTCGGCCCCGACAGGCTGCAGGGCGGAGAAGGTGGCGTTTAGATTGTCGTGATCCGGGTGATACGTATGGAGGAACGGGTTCGAGGCATGGTCGTTGTAGTCCATCGTGATGACGTTGGTGATGCTCTGCCCCTGGGCGAAGCTGCCCGTCGCCAGCCAGCCGGCGTTGAGCTTGCTCCACGGCAGGTGGACGGCACTGATGCGCCGGGCGGAGGCGAGGCGAGACGGGTCCAGCACGCTCTCCTGCAACGTCAGGACATCGTTGGTCCGGGTGTCGGTGCCACTGAAGATGCGCTGGGCCAGCCGGATCTCGCTGTTGGTGCCCACATGATAAATGAGCCGGAGCGGGAACGCGCTCTGGACCCGGGTGAGCGAGGTGTCAATGTTGGTGACGGCATACGACGAGACGCCATTGGCCGCCGGGGCGGCGAGCGCCGGCTTGCCGTCAGGCCCCAACTGGTAGCTCTTCAAATAGGCCCGCACCTGCGTGACGTTGGCGTTGCCCACCCACAATCCCGCCGGAGAACTGCGAAGGGCGGAGACGGGCAGGTCCGTTTGGGAATAGCCCAAGGAATCGGTGAGGCGCAGGACACCAGCGAAGAGATCGCCGGGATTGCCCGGGGTGGCGTTCATCGCCTGCCGGTTCAGGCCCAGGATGATTTCAACATCCGAGCCCGGCTGCCCCTGCGGGGCAAGCGTCACGATCTGGGGCGTGGAAAAGTTGGTGAACGAGTAAGTCAGGTTGGTCATGTTCCGCGGCCCGCGCAGGAGCAGTGGCGTCAGGCCCACATGGGCCACCTGCCCTGCCGGTGCGGCAGCCGACGGCAGCAACGTCGTGGTGACCAGCAACGTGCCAGCCGTGACGTTGCGCAGCCGGATGCTGTATTGCCCCATCGTGTCCCCAAACCGGATGCCGCTGGCACTTTGCGGTGAGACCAGCACCGGGCCGAAGTAGCTGTTGTATTGGTTCCCGGCGCGAATCCAGTAGGCCGTCCCACGGGTGACGGGGCTGGAGAACCGGGTGAGCAGCTCGCGAGTGATCGGGGCGGCGTTGGCGGCCTCGCCACCGGGGTAGTAGAAGATTTGCGACTGGTTTTGCAGCAGAGGCGAGGGGGAGAAGAAGTTATCAAACACCGGTGGGTTGACCGCCGGCGTGGAGAAGCCGATGAAGTTCACGCCCTGCGCGGTCCACGTGTTCCTCGGCGGAACCGGCTGACCGACCAGGTTCCAGGTGTAGCTGGCCCCGGAGTTATTTCGCACCAGATACGCAGCATTGGGGAGCAGTCCGGCGATGGTGTTCGGGATGGTCCCCGACCGGGTCCAGACCGCCCAATCCACGTTCGCGGGCAAGGGCCGGGCCGGGTCATTGATGAAACGGCCGGGGGCGACCACAGGCTGCCAGAGCCAGACTTCGGAAATTGGATTCGAGGGGTCGGCCCCGATGAGGGTGTCCAGACTGGCGTAGCTGGCATCCACGAAGAGATACACGGAATTCCAGCCGGGCTTGAGCGTGATGCTCTGCGTGATCCATTGGGCATGGAGATTGCCGGCGCTGAAGAGCAGCCAGGCGGCGAGCAGATGGCGGAGGTGCGTTTTCATGGCTTGCGGTAGAAATACCAGGCGGACTGCGGCGTCAGTTTTTGGAGTGTTGCCACGGGGGAACCGGCGGAAATCCCCCCGAACATCACCAACTGCGTCCCCGACCAGATGCCGGTGGCACGGCTCCGGGAGAGCGCCCCCGTGGAGGTGTCCAAGGTCCGCCAGCGGTTTCGCAGCGGGTCATAGGCCGAACCGGTCGGCAAGGTGCCCGAGGCATCTTCGCCGCTGAACACTAGCATCTCTGAACCGGACCAGACGGCGACGTGGTAGGCCCGTGGCGAAGGTGCGCCGGTCGCTGGCAACGATGCCCAAGTGTCCGTCGTCGGATCGTAAATCGCGCCGTCATTGACATTTGCCCCGCCGCTTTGCCCGCCCCAGATGATGAGCTTCGATCCGGTCCAGACGGCGGTGTGGCCGATCCGGGCGGCGGGCGCTCCCACCGTGCTCATGGCGGTCCACGACGTCGGGATGCCATTGACATCGCAGGCCAGCCTTCCGCCAGTCGCCAGTTCAACGGAGTCGCCCAGCCCGCCCCAAATAATCATCTCCGTCCCGGTCCAAACCGCCGTGGCAAAACGCCTTGGCTCCGGCAGTCCGGCCGAGGGGAGCGCGGTCCACGCATCGGCGCCCGGGTCATAGGCGCCGCCCGCGTCTGACAGGCTCAACAGCCCGGTGGAATTTAGCCCGCCAAAGACGATCATCCGCCCCCCGGTCCAAACCGCCACATGGCCGGCGCGTTTGGCCGGAGCATTGTTCGCGGTCACGCCCGCCCATGTGCCAGCCGTCAGGTTGTAGCGCCCATGATCAGTGGCATAGGAAGCCGTGCCGGACCCGCCCCATATAATCATCTCCGTCCCGGTCCAGACGGCCGCGTGGGAAGCCCGGGCGGTCGGCGCTTGAAAGGTCGCAATCGCCTGCCACTGGTCGGTGGTTGGATTATAGGCTGCGCCGCCGGCCGAATAAGCGTTTCCCCCGCCCAAATCGCCACCCCATACCAACAACTGCTGGCCGGTCCAAACTGCCGAGTGGCTCGAACGCGCCGTCGGCACGCCGGTGGCGGAACCATTGACCCAGGGCGGGCTCGGAACCGTGTGGAACAACTGCAACCCCGCGGCCAGATAACCAGCATCCGCCGGGTCCGCCGAGACCACCGCCACACCCGCCGGAATGACCGACGGGCTGCCGTTCGTCAGGGCGGCAAACTGGGTGTTGAGCGTGGCGAGCTGCGTGTTCAGCGTGTTGATCTGATTGCTCAGCACGGTGGTCTGGGTGGCCAACTGGCCGGCCAACTGAGTGGTCAGCGTGTCAACACGATTGCTGAGCGCCCCCACCGCCGCCGGAGTGGTGGCGAAAGTGGCATAGGGCGTGGCGTTGATGGCCGTGCGGGGCAGCAGGAGGTTGTAGGCGGCGGACGAACCGTTCGTGCGCATGCCGATCTCGAGCCAGCGCGGTGCTCCGTCGAATGCCGCCGCGCCAAAATCGAGCACTGTCGTGAAAAGCCCGTTGGTGATTCCAAGCGGTGCCACCACATTGGGCGTGCTGATTGAACTTCCCCCGACCGCGCTGTCTTTCAGCGTGAAAGTCACATCATACGCGCCATAGACCGGACTTCCGCTCGAAGTCAACCGGCCCTGAAACGTGAAGGCGCTGCCCTGCGCCCGGCCCTCAGACACTCCGCTCGAAAGCAGCCATCCGATGGCGAGCAGTGGCAGGAGTCGGCGGAGGGCGGACCCAGCGTTCACCGGCAGGAGTTCGAGCCAGAGGGCGCGGGACGTAGCTTTCACGGAAGAAGGAGAAGGAGCGGTTGAAAGCGCCAAGGAAAAAGTCCAGGAGAACAGCAGCGAGGGGGACTCGATGCGGCGTCCTGACCCAATTGGGTCGCCACCAGCATTTGGTTGCGACAAGTCCGAATTTTCGCGGAATGGCAAAGCCTAGGCTGGCTAGACTTCAGCGGGAAGGGCTCTCCCTTTATTGGTTTAGGTGCCACCTTTTTTGCCACACCAGTTCGGCGCAGCTCCCTCGCCCAACCGGCAATCAGAACGCCCCCCGTCCTTCGTGGCAGCCCAGCAATGGCGTCGGCAATTCGAGTCACATTTTCCCCTGAGCTAGTCAGCATGATCGAGCAAGGTTCTTACCCTTCCATCATCTCAAAACGCACCCTCACGTCACCTCGCCAATATTGGGTAGGACAAAAGGCAATACGCTGACCCGGACTCCAGATAGGATGCTGACATCTGTCACATTTCGGCGCATCCATTGGCGGAATGAAATTCACGCACCTATGTCTCATCGCGAACCTTCTGGCATCCGGCGTGTCGGGTCAGGAAGCGCTGGGATTGGAGCGTCTGGCGTTTTGGTCGTGGGGGACGTCGGCGCAACTCAAACAAGAATTGAAGATAATCGACCAGGAGCTGGTAAAACTTCCCGAGCTGGCGGTGAACAACACGAGTCAGAGAGTCGGCTTCAAAACGGGCGTCACCACCGGTGAAAACGTGCGTTGGCTGGCGGTGGAACTGGCCGGGGAGGCAGTGGCCGACACGGTGGTGCTCGCCCCGGCCCTGTCGAAGGCCGCCACCGGGGTCGTCGCTGGCTACGGCTTTCCCGAGCGCTTCGTGCTCGAAGTGTTCGATGCCGGGGGCCAGGCGACCGTGATCCTCGACGCCTCGCGGGAAGACTTCCAAAATCCTGGATGTTATCCGGTGGTCGCGCGTTTCGAACCCAGGCGGATACAGCGACTCCGCCTCACGGCGACGAAGCCCTGGTCTTCTGACGGCCCGGAAGTCCTCGCGATGGCCGAGCTCCTGATCCTGGCTGGAAATCGCAACCTCGCCGCTGGCACCCATGTGACCAGCTCCAGCACGCGAGCCGCACCCCGCGTTTGGACTCGCGCCGGTCTGGTAGATTGGATCACCCCGCTCGGACTGCCAGTGCGGCCCGAGCCGACGGGTGCGCCCGGTTTTCACAGCGCCGTGTCCCAGACCGCTGAAGTGACCAAGCATGTCACGGTCTCCCTGCGCGAGCCCATGCCCATCGATGAAGTCCTGGTCGTTCCGGCCCGCGTCAAAGAGGTGCCGCTCTGGTTCGACTACGGGTTTCCGCAAGAATACAAAGTCGAAGGCGCGCTCAACCAGGACTTCTCAGACGCGATTCTGCTCGGCGAATGCACGGATCGTTACGAGCCGCGGCCGGGCATGAACTTGGTCGGCTTCCCCGTGGGCGGGCGCAAAATCCAACATGTGCGCTTCACCGCCAAACGACTTTGGTTTCGGCAGAACGACTACGTGTTTGCCTTGGCTGAAATCGCGCTGATGCGGGATGGCGTGAACGTCGCCCTGGGGGCCGAAGTGAGGGCGAGCGATCAGTGCGCAGAAGCGAGTGGAATGCGCTGGGCACCGCAACAGCTCGTGGATGGCCTGACGGCGGAAGGCCCCCTGATTCCGCTGCCGGACTGGTTCTCCCAGCTCGAACGCCGTCGGTCGCTGGAGAGCCAGCGGAGCAGCCTCGTCCAGCGGATCGACGACCAACTGCAAGGCGCGCGAAAGCAAGTCGTCTACTCAAGTATCGGCGGTCTCGGCGGGGCCAGCCTCTTCTCCCTCCTGCTGCTGGTCCGGCAACACCAGCAGCGCCGGCGCGACGCGCAACGGCTTCAGGAAAAGCTCGCGCGCGATCTGCACGACGAGATCGGCTCAAATCTGGGCAGCATCGCCATGATTTCCTCCTTCGCGAACGAGCCAAACACCACCCCGGAAAGCCTGCGCGCCGACCTCATGGAGATCGGCCAGGTCGCCGCCGAGAGTGCTGACTCCATGCGGGACATGGTCCAGCTCATCAATCCACGCACGCACACCACGGAGTCTCATTGGCTCGAGGTCATTCACCGGCTCACCGAGCGCCTGCTCCGTGGGATTGAGACCACCTGCGAGTTCCCGCCGCAGCCGCTGCTGCTTGAGCCCGACGTGGAGACGCGTCGCGAAATCTACCTCTTGTGCAAAGAAGCGCTCCACAACATTGCCCGCCATGCGCGAGCAACCAAAGCCAGCGTCGTGATCGCGCTTTCTGAAAAAGGACTCCAGGTGCGCATCACGGACAACGGCGTGGGATTTGATTCCGCCGGCCGCTCCACCGGGCATGGCATTGGCAACATGCAGGAACGCGCCAGCATGATGCGCGCACGGTTGCATCTTGCTTCCAAACCCGGCACGGGCACCACCGTCCAGTTCGACGTGCCTGCAACCAAGCGCTGGCGCCGCTCCTGATTTCCGAATCTTCACCATGCCTGACACATCAACAGCCGATTCTCTGATCCGCGTTTGGATCGTCGAGGACCACGCCTCTTACCGGCGCAGCATCGAGCGTCTCTGCACACCCGATCGCGGCCTCGCTCCGCCCTGCGCCTTCTCCAACGGAGAAGGGATGCTCACCGCCCTGAAACACGCCGGCACGGATGAACATCCCGAGGTCATGCTGCTCGACGTAGGACTGCCGGGGCGCAGCGGACTCGACCTGATCAAAGACATCCATCAGCACGCACCGCACTGCCGCATCGTCATCCTCACCGTGTTCGAGGATGAGGAAAAAATCTGTGAGGCCATTCGTTCCGGAGCCAGCGGTTACCTGCTGAAAACAGCGGGCGCCGAGGCCGTCGCAAAAGCCATCCTCGAAGCCGACGACGGAGGTTCCCCCATGTCGCCGAGCATCGCCAGCCGCGTCGTGTCGCTGCTGGCAAAGTTGATGAAGCCCATGCCGCAGAAAGTCGCGCTCTCGCCGCGGGAAACGGAACTCCTCACCCTCATGGTCGAAGGTCTGACTGCCAAAGAGATCGCCGTTCGCATGAGCGTCAGCATCCACACCACCGGCACCCACACCAAAAATCTCTTCGTCAAACTCGAAGTCCACAGCCGCGCCGCCGCCGTCGCCCGGGCGCTCCGGGATGGACTCGTGTGAGAAGAACCGCCTTCACCGGCATCATCCAAAGGAGCTCAAGGCCTTCTGCACCTCTACTGCCACGCTCGCGAATCCTGCCGCTAAGGCCAAACGGAACCGCGCCGTAAAGGAGCAGTCGCTCGCCGCCCACGGCGGGCAATTGCGAAGGTGTGTAAAGCGATGGCTCGCACGCACCGCCGAATACCTCGACGGCACATACGATCTCCCTGACGCGAGTTGATGAGGTTTCCCCAGCACTGGCACCGATTTTCGTGCCTTGAGGACAAGAGCGGTAAAATCCCACCTGGGTTGATCTGAAACCCGCCGTTCCACCACAGATGGACGTGGATCGACCACCACAGACCCACCAGCCTCAAGCTTGGACTGAAGCTGGAGCGTCCGCCGCTTCGCCACCGCCGGGATGCGAAAGGTCGGCCGATTGATCACAACAGCAGTGGAGAGGGCTGGGGCGAGGGAGGATGGCCGCATCGCAACTTGAAGGTGAAATTCAGGACCTGGTTTGCGCTCCGCCACTACTCGACTGCCGCTTGACCGCCGGGCGTCCAACCCGAATGATGCCGCCCATGAACATGCTCCTCACCGGCCTCGCCATCGGCGTGTCCGTGTCCGCCGTGTCCGCCGCCGACCAGACGCTCCACACCTGGAAGAAGATCCAGCTCACCGACCAGTTCTGGGGCGAGGGCGCGCACGTCGCGGACATCAACAAGGATGGCAAGCCGGACGTCGTTTCCGGTCCCTTCTGGTATGAAGGCCCCGACTTCAAGGTCCGCCACGAATACGCGCCCGCCACGCGCAGCTCTCCCGCCGGCAAGGCCCCTTTCACCCGCAAATCCGCCGACGGCAAGGACGAGATCATCCAGGGTTTCGAGGGCGGGCTCGGCGTCAACAACGCCTACTCCGACAACTTCTTCACCTTCACCCACGACCTCAATGGCGACGGCTGGCCAGACATCATCGTGCTCGGTTTCCCCGGCCTGGAGTCCTGGTGGTATGAGAATCCGCAGGGCAAGCCCGGGCACTGGACCCGCCGGGTGGCGGTGGACGTGACGGACAACGAATCCCCGACCTTTGCCGACCTCACGGGGGACGGACACCCCGAGCTGATCTTCAGCACCGGCGGCTTCCTCGGCTACGCCTCACCAGACCTGAAGAACCCGGCCAACAAGTGGACCTTCCACAAGATCTCGCCCAAGGGCTCCTGGCAGAAGTTCACCCACGGCCTGGGCATCGGCGATGTCAACGGCGACGGACGGCTGGACCTGCTCGAAAAGGACGGCTGGTGGGAGCAGCCCGCCTCGCTGGCCGGCGACCCCGAGTGGAAATTCCACAAGACCAGCTTTGGCGCGGGCGGCGCGCAGATGCACGTGTATGACGTAAATGGCGACGGCCGCAATGACGTGGTCACCAGCCTGGTCGCGCACGGCTACGGGCTCGCGTGGTTCGAGCAGCTCGCCGAAAAGGACGAGCAGGGCAACCCGAAGTTCAAGCAGCACACCTTTGTGAACAAGGAGCCGAACGAGAACAAATACGGCGTGAAGTTCTCCCAGCCCCACGCCATGGACCTCGTGGACATGGATGGCGACGGCCTCAAGGACCTCGTGACCGGCAAGCGCTTCTGGGCGCATGGACCCAAGGGCGACCCCGAGCCCGGCGCGCCCGCCGTCCTCTACTGGTTCAAGCTCGTGCGCAACGCCGACAAGACCGTGGACTGGGTGCCGCACCTGATTGATGACAACTCCGGCGTCGGCACGCAGTTGCTGGTGACGGACGTGAACGGCGACAAGCTGCCCGATATCGTGGTGGGCAACAAGAAGGGCACCTTCGTCCACGTCCATGGCACGAAGAAAGTGTCGATGGACGAATGGCAGAAGGCCCAGCCCAAGCCGCTGGCGACGAAGTAGGCCCAGGGCGCTGCTGTTCCACGGAGCGCGGGCGTCCTCGCCCGCTTTGCGTGTGCTGCCGTCGAACGTGGCTAGCCGCTAACAAAGCGTTTCTCGCGAACTGGCACTGCGGTCGCTAAGCCGCCAGCCGCACTATTGCAAAGGCTTCGGCGCACTCACGCCCATAGCCACGCGTTTCCCAACCATCCCCGGGCAGTGCTCACGAAGCTTCCTCGGCAGGCAGACCTTAAGCAAACGGCTGCAGCACAACGACGCCCCAGCTGCGACGCCTGCCCTTGGGACAAGTTCGAGCAAAGCGCTCGCCAAGCGCCGTCCACTGGTCTAAAACGCCGCTCAACACATGCGCGGCATCCCGTTCTCCCTGCTCTCGATTGGCGTTCCCACTTCCGGGTGCGAGCCTGCCCCGAACATGCGGCAGCCTGAACACGCAAGAGGAAGCACGTCGCACGCTGCTCCCTTCCCATCCCCATCTATGTCTTTCCCCAATCTTTGGGTCCTCCTCCTCTTGGTCAGCGTCTCCGCCGCCTCCGCCGCGCCGCGCACGCCGTGGACCACTTCGCGCGTCACCGGTTCACCGAACCCGCCCGCGCCCCTGACCGTCGAGCGGGTCTTCCCCGGGATCACGTTTGAGAACCCGGTGGACTTCGCTGCGCTGCCCGGTGGTGACCGCTGGGTGGTCGCGGACCAGAGCGGGCGGATCTGGGCCTTCCGCAACAAGCCCGGGGCGACCGAGCGCGAGCTGGTGCTGGACTGGGCCAAGCAGCGCACGCCGGCCCGGGGCATTCTGGGCATCACCTTCCACCCGGGCTTCGCCACGAACCGTTTCCTCTATCTCAACCACAACGAAGGCTCCAAGCCGGACGGCTCGCGCGTCTCCCGCCTCAAGGTCACCTCGCTGGACCCAATGCGCGTGGATCCGGCGAGCGAGCAGGTGGTCATCCAGTGGACGGGCGGCGGCCATAACGGCTGCACGCTGGCTTTCGGCCCGGACGGCTACCTCTACATCTCCACCGGCGACGGCGCGTTTCCTGACCCGCCCGACAAGCTCTACAGCACCGGCCAGGACATTAGCGACCTCCTCTCCTCCGTCCTGCGCATCGACGTGAATCGCACGGAGGGGACGAACAACTATGCGGTGCCGAAGGACAATCCTTTCGTGCAGACGCCCGGCGCGCGACCCGAGGTCTGGGCCTTTGGCTTCCGCAACCCCTTCCGCATGAGCTTTGATTCCGTGTCCGGCGACCTCTTTGTCGGCGACGTGGGCTTCGAGCAGTGGGAGATGATCTATCGCGTGGTGCGCGGCGGCAATTACGGCTGGGCCATCACGGAGGGGCCAAACACCCACGTCCGCACGGACTTGAAGCCCGGCCCCGGGCCCATCCTGCCGCCCCTGGTTTCCATTCCCCACAGCGAGGGCGCGAGCGTCACCGGTGGCCGGGTGTATCACGGGAAGAAGTTTCCGAAGCTTGCGGGCGCCTACATCTATGGCGACTGGGAGACCGGCAAGTTCTGGGCGACGCGGCACAAGGACGGCCAGCTCGTGTCGAACGACGAGTTGTGCAAGACCATGCTCAAGCCCGTGTCCTTCGCGGCAGACAGCGACGGCGAACTGCTCGTCCTTGATTACAACGGCGGCCTCCACCGTTTCGTGGCCAACACCGCCCCGCCGGCAAACCAGGCCTTCCCGCGCAAGCTCAGCGAGACGGGCATTTTCACTTCGCTCACACCGCTCACGCCCGCCCCGGGCGTGGAGGCTTACGCGCCCATTGCCCCCATGTGGAACGACGGCGCAGTGGCGAAGCATCACCTCGCCATCCCCAGAGACGGCATCATCGTCGCGACCAACTCGCGCCTGATCATCTCCGGGCGGATGTGGTATTTCCCCAAGGATACGGTCTTCACCCGCACGCTCACGCTGGACCTGAAGCGGGGCGAGGCGGCGAGCGCCCGGCGCATCGAGACGCAGCTCCTGCACTTCGATGGCCAGACCTGGAACCCCTACTCCTACCGCTGGAACGCCGCGCAAACCGATGCGGACCTGGTCGCGGCGGAAGGCACGGGCGACACGTTCACCGTGACGGATGCGAGCGCACCTGGCGGTCGCCGCGAGATTCCCTGGCGCTTCGCCAGCCGCTCGGAATGCCTTCGTTGCCACAACGCGTGGTCGGGCGAGACGGTGGGTTTCAACCTGATGCAGCTCAACGCCGTTCGGCCGAACGGCGAATTCAACCGCCTCGAGGAAGGTGGCCTCGTGCAGTCGGTGCCGCCGTTCAGCCTCGTCAATCCCTACGATGCCACACAGCCGATCGAGGACCGCGCCCGCTCCTGGCTGCATGCCAACTGCGCCGCGTGCCATCGCAACGGTGCCGGTGGAGCCGTGCCGGCGCATCTCAACGTGGACAAGAAGCTCGGTGAGCTGCGCGTGGTGGACGTCAAGCCCACGCGCGGGGACTTCGGCCTGACCGACGCACGCATCATTGCCCCGGGGCGGCCTTACAGTTCGGTGTTGCTGTGGCGGGTCGCCACGGAGGGGGCGGGGCACATGCCAGCCATTGGCACACGGACGGTGGATGACGCAGGGGTCAAGCTGCTGCGTGATTGGATCGCCAACATGGCCAAGCCGGGCCAGTCGCCCGCAAGTGGAACGGCTGGCAGCGCGCTCGCTTCGGCGGCGGACTGGGCTACCCTCGATGCCGCCTTGCGTGCGCGTGCGCTCAAGGACGCGCAAGCCTCCACCAATGCGATGGTGCGCGACCTCTTCCAGCGCTTCCTCCCGCCCGAGCAGCGTCGTCGCACGCTGGGCCTGGACTTCGCGCCGAACGAAGTGCTCTTGCTGCGCGGTGATGCGGCGCGCGGCCGCAACGTGTTCCTCGCCGAGTCTGGTGCACAGTGCGTCCGGTGTCATCGTTCACACGGTGCGGGCCGGGACTTTGGTCCGGACCTGACGGACATCGGCCGCAAGTATGACCGGGCCACGCTGCTCACGCACATCCGCCAGCCGAACCTGCTGGTCGCACCCGAGCACCGCACGCACTCGGTCATGCTGCGTGACGACACGGAGCTGGTCGGCTTCCTAAGGAAGCGCACCGCCACGGAAATTCTGCTTCACCTCGAAGACGGCACCGACCGGCAGGTGCCACTGGCACAAGTGGCGTCCACCCGCGAGTCCGCGCTCTCCGCGATGCCCGAGGGCCTGCTCGGCGTGTTGACCGCACAAGAAGTGGCGGATCTGCTGGAGTTTCTGCTGGCCAAGTAACGGCTGGAGGGAAACCGAGGCGCAAGGATGGCGGCGTTTGGCCGCCTCATCGTGCTGCGCTTTGGGATGCCCCGGCGCGCCGGTTTCGGAAATCCGTGAAAAGGCCGCTTGCACACAAGCGGAAAATGGAGAGGTTTTATCCAGAAGGTAGCTGCGCCGATTATGGTGCGTGCTCTTTCGGCTATCGGCGGGAGGGTGGGACCGCACGGCAGTTCGCAAGGCTGGCTGGCTGGCCGAACGATGAACCTTTAAGCGTGAAATGGCTGATGCGCAGCCACGGCGCCTATGAAATTACCGACCGACCCCCTGACCAGCGTCGTCCCCTCCGCTTCCCAAACGGAGCCGCCCACGCCGGGACGCTGGCGGCGCAAATGGCGTTGGGGGCTGATCCTGCTGCTGTTCCTGGTCCTGGCCCTCGGAGCCGGGCGCGCGGCGCTTCCGGGCATGGTGCGGGATTACGTCAACCGCACGCTCGACCGCAATCCGATGTATGCCGGCAACATCGGTGAGGTGAGGATTCACCTCTGGCGCGGCGCCTACTCGATCGAGGACGTGCGCATCGTCAAGACCACCGGCCATGTGCCGGTCCCGTTCTTTGCCGCGCGGAGGGTGGGCTTTGCCTTGGAATGGCAGGCGCTGCTCCACGGGCGGCTGGTCGGTCGGGTGCTGATGGATGAGCCGGAGATGAACTTCGTGGACGCCCCCAGCGAAGGTGAGACGCAGACGGGCGGCGGCAGTCCGTGGTTGCTGATCCTCAAGGAACTGTTTCCGTTCAAGATCAACAGCGCGGTCATCCGGGACGGATCCGTCCATTTTCGCGCCTACCAGACGGCCCGGCCGGTGGACATTTACCTCACCAAGCTCGAGGCGACGATTGACAATCTCGGCAACATTCGTGACGAGACGAACCCGCTCGTCTCGACCGTCCGGGCCACCGGCGTGGCCATGGACCACGCCAAGTTCGAATATAACATGACGCTCGATCCCTTTGCCTACCGGCCCACGTTCCACATGGCGGTGCGGCTGTTGAGCCTGGATGTCACCCGGATCAACGACCTCGCACGAGCCTATGGCAAATTTGATTTCAAGCGTGGCTGGTTTGACCTGGTCCTGGAAACCGACGCAAAAGAAGGCCAGCTCACCGGCTACGCCAAGCCCCTCTTCCGGAACTTGCAGGTCTTCAGCCTCCGCGAAGACCTGCAGCAGGACAACGTGCTCCAGTTCTTCTGGCAGGCCATGGTTGGCAGTGTCACGAGCCTGTTGAAGAACCAGTCCCGCGACCAGTTCGGCACGCTCATCCCGTTCAGCGGCGATGCCACCGGTGAGACCACGGTGGACATCTTTGCCACCATCGGCAACGTGCTGCGCAACGCCTTCGTCCGCGCCTATCTGCCTCGCTTGGAGAACGGGCTCGAAAGCGTGGGCGGCCTCACCTTTCAACCACCGGAGATCGGCGATCCCATCTCGGCCGGAGACTCACCCTGACGCGAACCTGATTGCGCCGAACCCGCCACACTTATGAAAACGATCAAGCCAAAACCCATCCAGCACGCCGCGTTGCGCGGGCCTGTCCTCTGGTTCCTTGCACTCGCGCTCACCGGGCTGGCCGCATGCGGAACCACCGCCCAAAGAAGCCGGAACAAGGACGATTTTTTCACCTCGGGCAGCCGTGAGTCCGATCAGCGGGCCAGCCAGCGGATGGCCAAAGCTGAGCAGCTCTCCGGCTCCGGAGAAGGAGCCGGCGAGAAGGGCGTGAAACCAGCGGTGACATCCGGTGCCGATGGCCAGGCCGCCCAGGTGGCGGGCAAACTGGCGCTCTTCGACCGTCTCGGCGGCGAGAAAGGCATCACCGCCATCGTGGGTGATTTCACGCCCCGCGTGCTGCAGGACCCGCGCGTCAACTGGTCGCGCAAGGACGTGAAGGGGGCCTTGGCCTTCCTCAGCAAGAGCAGCAAGGCGTTGCCGTGGGAAGCGAGTGAGCAGAACGTCGCGGCTCTCAAGCAGCATCTGGTGCAGTTCATCGTGCTGGCCACGGGCGGCCCGGTGCACTACGACGGCAAGGAGATCAAACCGGTTCACGCCGGGATGAAGATCGGCAATCCGGAATTCGATGCCGCCCTGGGGGATTTGAAGGCCTCGCTCGACCGCCTGAAGATACCGAACAAGGAGCAGAAGGAGCTGCTCTCCATCATCGAGAGCACCCGCCCCCAAATCGTCACGGTGCGTTAGCCAAGGAGCCCGTCTCCGTCGCGGGTAGTCGCAGGCTTCAGCCTGCGCGTCAGCCTCCGAATGTGGTCCGCAACCTGAAGGTTGCGACTACGCTGACTACGGCTCAGTTCAGCGCGCCCGATTCCGCCGAGGCGGTGCCGCCATTGATCAGGTAGAGCACGGCCATACGGACGGCGAGGCCGTTGGTGACCTGTTCCAAGATGACCGACCGTCCACAGTCCGCCAGGTCACTGGCGATCTCCACGCCGCGGTTGATCGGTCCGGGATGCATGATCAGCACGTCCGGCTTGGTCTTGGCGAAGCGCGCGTGGTTCAGGCCGAAGAGCGCGGCGTATTCGCCGATGCTGGGGAACATCGTCTTACGCTGGCGCTCGTGCTGGATGCGCAGCAGGTTGATCACATCCGCTCCCGCCACGGCCTCGTTCACGTCATAGGTGACACGGCAGCCCATCTGCTCGAAGACGCGGGGGACCAGCGTGCTCGGGCCGCAGAGCGTGACGTTCGCGCCCAGCTTCAGCAGCGCCCAGATGTTCGAGCGGGCCACGCGGCTGTAAAGGATGTCGCCGAGAATGGTGACGTTCAGCCCGGCGATGGTGCCCTTGTGCTCGCGGATGGTGAAGGTGTCGAGCAGCGCCTGCGTGGGGTGCTCGTGCGCGCCATCGCCCGCGTTGATGACATGGGAATTGAGCACGCGCGAGAGGAAGTGCGGCGCGCCGGTGGCGCTGTGGCGGATGATGATGATGTCCGCATTGAGCGCTTCCAGGTTGCGTGCGGTGTCCTTGAGCGTCTCGCCCTTCTTGAGCGAGCTGGCTTCGGCCCCGAAGTTGATGACGTCAGCGCTGAGACGGATGGCGGCCAGCTCGAAGCTGATGCGAGTGCGCGTGCTCGGCTCGACGAAGAGATTGACCACCGTCTTGCCGCGCAGCGCCGGGACCTTCTTGATGGCCCGGGTGCCGACGGCCTTGAACTGACGGGCCGTGTCGAGGACGGCGGTGATTTCGTCAGCGGAGAGGGATTCGATGTCGAGGAGGTGTTTGCGGTTCCAGATCATGCGCGGCTGGGCGAATGGAGTAATGGAATCGCGGAGGCTTGGAAAGCCATTACTCCATCAGACCGTCACTCCAATACTCCGCTGCCTCAGGCCGGCACGCCGTTCTTCACCAGCCAGACGCCATCCTCCCCATCGGCTTCCTTGAGCTTCACATTCACGCGCTCGTTGGCGCGCGTCGGGATATTCTTGCCTACAAAGTCCGCCTTGATGGGCAGTTCGCGGTGGCCGCGGTCTATCAGGACAGCAAGCTGCACGCGGCGGGGGCGGCCGAAGTCGTTGAGGGCGTCCAGCGCGGCCCGGGTGGTGCGGCCACTGTAGAGCACGTCATCCACGATCACCACCGTCTTGCCGGTGATGTCACCGGGAATCTGCGTGGGGTGGACGGTGGGGGCGAACTGACCGCCCAGGTCATCCCGGTGCATGCTCACGTCGAGCGCGCCGGTGGGCACGGAGTGGTTCCAGAGGTCGCCGAGGGTCTTCGCCAGCCGGCCAGCGAGATGGACCCCGCCGGTTTGCACCCCGACCAGGACGACATCCACACCAGACTCGTTGCGCTCCACAATCTCGTGGGCAATGCGCGTGAGGGCGCGGGTGAGGGCGGCGGCGTTGAGAAGAAGCGAGTCAGGCATGGAGTCAGTGACCGGGGAAGCGCGAAACGGGACGCAGGCGCGAAGGCTAGTTCTGGCCCTGGGTGTGGCGCGACTTGCGCCACTTGGCGCGGTGCTTGACGATCCAGTCCGTCAGCGCCCGCTCGAAGCCGATGTCCTGCCGGGCCTTCTCGGACTCGATCCACTTGTGCTTCATGATTTCCTCGCGCTCGGCAAGGAACTCACGGTAGAGCGAGGAGTTCTTGACCCACTCGTCGTCGCCCGGTTGGCCAGTGTTAGTTGACATATCAGCCACGTTTGCCGGTGTGCAATGGCAGGGGAATGTAACAGCGGGCCGCTGGGTGACAATCTGATTTTCAGGCCGGGGAATTCCTGAGGGGGAGCCGAGCCGCGCGCCGGGCCATCTCAACGACGAATCCGCTTTCCCCGGCACCCACTCCGCGTCACCAAGCTTGTAACGCCATCAATGGCAAAGGATTACCCCTGATCCCGAGCGCAACCGTCCGGGCTTCATCCCTCTAGAGAACCGCCAGGCGCCTCCGTAATTGCCAGGCCTCGTCGGCCTTCGCACTCTCAGGCGCTGGCGCGCAGTCGATGGCCCGCTCCATTTCCATCACCGCCAATGCCCGTGATGGCGATAATAGCCGTGCGGCCCATGAACCCACACGCCGCCCACCCAGACCACCCCCGGTCGCGGCGGATAGACCCAGTGGCCACCCACCCAGACCCAGCGGCCCTGCCACTCCCATTCACCAGCCACCCACACATAGCCGGGACCGGGCGATACATAGACGGTTTCGACCTGCAGCGGTGGTGGTGCCTGCTCGACATACACCGTTTGGGTGGTTGGCGTGCCGCCGGTGTTGACCATGAAATCAATGACCTTCTGGCTCACACGGGCGTTATTCAGGTCGATGATATCCGCCGAGCTGAGGCGGTAGGTCGAGTGCGTGGCGCGGATCTGGCTGATGATGACTTCGTCGCTGACGCCCGCCTGCGCCATGGCCTTGACATCGGTGATGCCGAGCACCTGGCCCTGGTCAATTCTGGTGTAAGTTTGCGGCGCTTGCGCCTTGAGCCGCGCACGGTCTTCAGCGTCCATCGCGTGGCCGATCAGGCCGCCCCCGATCGCGCCGATTGCGCCGCCAATCAGCGCGGCTCCCGGACTGCGGCCAATCATGGCCCCAGAGGCCGCGCCCAAAGCCGCTCCGCCCAATGCTCCTGAGCCGGTGTGGTCGGGGCGTCCATCGGGGGTGTAACAACCGGTCAGCGCCAGTCCCGACACCAGCGCGACCGCCAGCAAAGCATGGCAGTTTGCATTCATATCCATTGGACAAAGGGCGAATTCCCATGCTCAAAAAAAGTGGGCGCGTCGGGGCCGGTTGGAATGGAAACGCCACTTTCATGCGTCCTTGCCGTGGCTAGGGAAAGCCGAGGGTCTGTTTTGGGGTGCCCCAATTCGCGTCAACATCCCTTCCCTACGTCAGAACTTTCGCTTGGGCGCTTCCAGCACCACCGGTTTGGGCGCGGAGCGGGGGGCTTCGTTCTGGCGGAGGACGGTTTCCGGGGTGCCGTAGTTGAGCGGGCCTTTCGCGTCAAAGCCGCCAAAGCCGGGGCGCGGGCCGAGATCGGTCATGGCGCGCCCGCCAGGGTTCAAGCCGCCGAGGCCCGGTCCACGACGGACGTCCACTCCCGGCATCCCCATCGCCGAGGCAGTCCCATTACCGAAGCCCGAGCCAGGCAGGCCGCCATTGCCACCCAGATTGTTCTGCGCCCAAGGGTTGCTGAAGTTGCGCTTGAAGGAGTCAATGCTGGCATCCCGTTCCCGCTGCCGCTCCCGGTCCCGCGCCTCGGAGAACAGGCTGGTGCCCCGGGATTCGCCAATGGTGAAGAAATTACGTTCGTCGGAGCTGCGTATCACGCCGCTGGGTTTCATTTCCAGACCAGTGGTGTTTTCCTCGCCTTTGGCCTTGGCAGCCTTGTCCTGCCGGGTCCGGTTGGATTCGTTCCGCTCCTCGGTGTCCTTCCGGTCACGGAGTTCCTTCTGCACCCCGTCGTTGAGTTTGTCCGCTTTGCCGTCCTTGTCTTCCTTGCCTTCGAGGAAGCGCTCCGCCACCGACTTGGGCTGGTCGTCCACGCGCTCGATTGGTGACTTGCCATTGCTCTCGCCCTTGCCCGCCTGTTTGAGGATTGCCTCGGGCGACTGAAACATCCAGTTGCGCCGCTGGTCGAGTGCCTCGGCCTGTTTGCGCGTGAGACCCGTGGTGGGGGTCACCGACTGGGAGGGGAGGCCCAGGTCCGTGGGCAGTTCGGGGCGGGCCATCTCCCGGGCAGTGGAACGCGCATCAGTCGGCATCAGCGGTTCGCGCCGGTCGAATTCCTGAGGGGAAGCCCCGCTCGTGCGGCCTGAGAAGATGATCGCTTCGCCAGCGGGCGCCGCCAACGTGCCCCAAACGCAGCCCGCGCCCAGCAATGTCAGCCGGATGGCGCGCAAGCCGATGGAGCCAGCGAGGTTCATACGCTGAAATTACCGCATCCCGGCAGCCGGGTCAAAACCGAAAGCGGGCGGAAAGGTAGGGTGATACCCGCAGACTCCGGTGGGGACACTCCAGATGCTTCGCACTGCCGGAGATGGTGGCAATCATGTCCGCCGCCCTCACGCTTGATTGCCCCTCGATGGGCTGTTAGCTTCACTGCCTCTTTGGTGGGAGGGGATTGGGATTTGGATTGGGATTTGGATTAAGAGCCGCAGCCCCCTCTTACCCATAATCCTGCTCCTGATCTTAATCCCGCTCCCGCCACAGGCACATCGCATGGACTACAAGAACACGCTGAATCTGCCGCGCACGGACTTCGCCATGAAGGCCGACCTCGTCGCGCGCGAACCGCAACGCCTCAAGCAGTGGGAGGACAACGGCATTTACGCGCAGATTCGCTCGGCCCGCGCGGGCCGGGAGAAGTTCGTCCTCCATGACGGCCCGCCCTTCGCCAACGGCGACGTCCACGTCGGCACCGCACTGAACAAGGTGCTCAAGGACATCATCGTCAAATACAAGTCCCTGCGCGGCTTCGACGCCCCTTACGTCCCCGGCTGGGACTGCCACGGCCTGCCCATCGAGTTCAAGGTCTCGCAGGAAATGCGCAAGGCCGGCGACACCGCCAGTGATCCGGCCACCATCCGCACCGCCTGCGACGCCTACGCGCGCAAATACATCGACCTCCAGCGCACCCAGTTCAAGCGCCTCGGCGTCTTCGGTGACTGGGAAAATCCCTACCTCACGCTGAACAAGGAATACGAGGCCGACGAGCTGCGCCTCTTCGCGGACCTCGTCGCGCAGGGCTTCGTTTATCGCGGCAAGAAGCCGGTGTATTGGAGCATCCCCTGCCGCACAGCGCTGGCCGAGGCCGAGGTGGAATACGCCGACCATGTCAGCCAGTCGGTCTATGTGAAGTTCAAGCTCGTGGACGAGCCGAACACCTTCCTCCTCATCTGGACCACCACGCCCTGGACGCTGCCCGCGAACCTCGCCGTGGCCTTCAACCCGGATCTCCACTACTCGCGCATCCACGCGGACGGGAATGTCTATCTCGTCTGCAACTCGCTGCTCGAAAGCGTCACGCAGAAGTGCGGCTGGGCGGGGAATTACCAGATCGAGCGCACCGTCTCCGCCGAAGAGCTGGAATCACTCAGCTACGAGCACCCGTTCTGCGCGCGCACCGGGCAGTTGTTCTCCGCCGCCTTCGTCACAGCGGACACGGGCACGGGCTTCGTCCACATCGCGCCCGGCCACGGCGCGGACGACTACAACCTCGGCCGCAGCGAGGGCCTCCCCATCTACTCGCCGGTCAACGACGACGGCTGCCTCGCCATCACTGGCGACATGCCGGTGGAGCAGCAGATGCCCTCCGCGCTGCTGGGCAAGTCCATCCTCGAAAAGCACGGCCGCAGCGACGCCAACGACGCCGTGCTCCATGAGCTGCGCACGCGCAATGCCCTTGCGCACCAGGAGAACTACTCCCACAGCTACCCGCATTGCTGGCGCAGCAAGACCCCCATCATCTTCCGTGCGATGGACCAGTGGTTTATCAAGGTGGACCATACCGCCGACGGCCAGACCTTCCGCGACCGCGCGCTCGCCGAAATCAACCGCGTGAACTGGATTCCCGACTGGGGCAAGAACCGCATCGAAGGCGCGGTGAAGTCGCGGCCCGACTGGTGCATCTCGCGCCAGCGCAGTTGGGGCGTGCCCATCCCGGCCTTCTACGACGACCGGGGCGAGCCCATCCTCGACGCCGCCATTGTCCGCAAGGCCGCCGCCCTCTTCGAGCAGCACGGTAGCAATGTGTGGTTCGAGAAAACCGCCACCGAACTCTGGGCGCTCTGCCGCCCCGCCAACTGGACCGGCCGCGAAGCCGCCGCCAAGTCCGGCGATACGCTGGACGTGTGGATTGACTCCGGCAGCTCCAGCCGGGCCGTCCTGATGCGCCGCGCCGAGCTGCAACATAGTGGGGCAGGCTTCCAGCCTGCCTCACCGGGCATCTTGCCCGCGAACCCCTCCGCGACCGGGACGGTCGCCGAGGCAGGCAAGCTGCCTGCCCCACTGCCCTGGCAGGCCGACGTGTATCTCGAAGGCTCCGACCAGCATCGCGGTTGGTTTCAGTCCTCGCTGCTCCTCTCCCTCGCCGGGAACGGCTCGGCCCCCTTCAAAACCGTCCTCACCCACGGCTTCATGGTCAAGGCCAGCAAGCAGGACCCGAAGCAGAAGGAAAAAGTCTCCAAGAGCGCGCAGAGCACCTACGAAAAACCGGAAACCGCCGACCGCTACGTCAACCAATACGGTGCCGACGTGCTGCGTCTGTGGGTCGCCAGCCAGGACTACCGGGGTGACATCTGGGTAGGCGACGACCGCGTCAACAAGGTCTCCGAGACTTATCGCGGCATCCGCAACACCCTGCGCTACCAGCTCTCAAACCTCTACGACTTCGACCCCGCCCAGCACACCGTGCCCGATGACCAGCTCACCGGCCTCGACCGCTGGGTGCTCGGCGAATTCGCGAAGCTGGAGGCCGAGGTGGCACTGGCCTACGACGCCTACGAGTTCCACGTCGTCTATCAGAAGCTCAGCCAGTTCATCGCCGTGGAGCTGAGTTCCATCTACCACGACGTGGTGAAGGACCGCCTCTACACCGACCCCGCAAACTCCGCCCGCCGCCGCAGCACGCAGACCGCCCTGCACCGCATGGTCACGCGCCTCTGCCAGATGCTCGCCCCGATGCTGGCCTTCACGGCGGAAGAAGCCTGGGAGTTCATCCCCGGCAAGCCAGCGGCGAGTGTGCATTTGAGCGAGTGGGAGCCGCAGCCCTTCGCTCGCAGCGATTCAGAGAAGACCGGTTGGGAAATGCTGTTCAGCGTGAGAACTCAAACATTGCCCGAATTGGAAAAGGCCCGGCAATCGAAGCTCATCGGCAAGAGCCTCGAAGCCCACGTCTCGTTCACCGGTGGGGCGGAGTTCGTGCTCATCTCCGACGCAGGGCTTGCAGACCTGCGCGAGCTGGTGAACACCTCGCAGACCGAGGTCATCCGCAGCGATGAACCACTGAAAGTGTCCATCACGAAAGCGGCCGGCCAAAAATGCGAACGCTGCTGGCACACGGAAACCGAAGTCGGCACGAACGCCGAGCACCCCACCCTCTGCCCCCGCTGCGTCGAGGCCGTGAAGCAGTGCGCCGCCGGAGTCGCGTAGCGACGACGCGATGGTAGCCGTGGCTTTCAAGCCACGGTTTGCGCCCATTGCGCCCACGTCGCGTAGCGACGTTTGAACCACACGCGTCCATGTTTCTCCTCACCCAGCCCGGCAACTCCGGCGGCCCGGTGGCGGCGAAGTTGAGCAGACTCCCGAACACCCCTCACCCCAACCTCTCCCCTCCTCCAAGGAAGGGAGAGGGAGCGTTTTCACGCGACAATGAGAAGGAGTTTTGCGAGCATTTCTGCTCTGGTTGCACACGCTTGGCGTTGCAGCCCCCGTAGCTCAAATGGATAGAGCTCGCGTTTCCTAATCTTAACTGGGCAGTTCTCACGAAGCTTCCCCAGTGGTCTGCTGTGGTTTCGGCATGGACTGGATTGCAACCGCCAATGGAAACGCCGTCTTGAAACGTCCCCAAACGTCCCTTGATTTTGGTTCGGGTGACAGTTTTGGGTTACAGGTGACAGGCGCGAGGAAAGCAGCCCGCGACATGTAAACAGAGCCATGTGCTACGCCTGCTCACCGGCGTAGGCTGGCTGCTCATGAACTGCCAATACCCTTCAGCAAAGAGCCAGCCCAAGCAGCCGACGCTCCTCGAATCCACCGGGGAGGTCGTGCTGTTGCTGGTCATCGTCGCCGTGGTTGCCATCTTGCCCTTACTGGTCTGCGAATGGCTCGCACGCCTCGCGCTGCCGCTTCCCGCCAACCGGGAGACTGAGGCGCGGCAGGCTGTGGCCGCGCAGCGGGAGTCGCTGGTCAAGACGCTGTTCGGACTGCTCTGGGCGATGTTTGGTGGCTGGTTAATCTTCGTCGGCTGAACGCTGGGAATCACCGCACCGCTTTGCTCAAATTCTTCCGCGAGTTCCTGACGTTTAGGGTCGCGGATTCGGTCGCGGCGAGGTAGTAACCGTTCCAGTTCGTTTCTGATGATTTACTTGGACCACAATGCGACGACGCCGGTGCTGCCCGAAGTTTTTGAGGCGATGCGGCCTTACTTCTGTGAGGAGTGGGGCAATCCGTCGAGCAGCTATCGCTTCGGCTCCAAGCTAAAGGCGGTCATCGAAACGGCGCGGGAACAGGTGGCGGAACTGGTCGGTGCCAGTTCCCCGCGTGAGATTCTGTTCACGTCCTGCGCAACAGAAAGCAACAACGCGGCGATTCAGGCCGCTTTGAAGGCCAACCCACAGAAGCGGCACATCATCACCTCCGCCGTGGAGCATTCTTCCGTGCTAAACCACTGCAAGGCGCTGGAACGGGAGGGGGTGCGCGTGACTTACCTTCCGGTGGACCGAGAAGGCTTGTTAAAAATGGCCGACTTGGAAGCCGCCCTCACCGAGGAAACTGCCGTTGTCTCGCTCATGTGGGCGAACAACGAGACGGGCGTGCTGTTCCCGGTGGAGGAGATTGCACAGGTTTGCAAAGCGCGTGGGGTGTTGTTCCATTGCGATGCGGTCCAAGCTGCGGGGAAAATCCCGATTAATGTTCGCAGTTTGCCGGTGGATTACCTCTCGCTCACCGGACACAAGTTCAACGCGCCGAAGGGAATTGGAGCACTTTACGTCAGGCGGAAGGTGCCGTTTGCACCGTTCGTTCACGGAGGACACCAAGAACGTGGGCTGCGCGGAGGCACGGAAAATGTGCCGCTCATTGTTGGTATGGGTGAAGCCGCCGAGGCTGCTCGCAGGCAACAGTCACATTTTGAATCCGCAGTCCGCCCGCTGCGAGATAGACTGGAGAGAGCCATTCTCGAGGCGCTCCCAAGCACTGAGCTAAATGGACATGCAGCGCGGCGGCTGGCCAACACGACAAATATCACCTTCCACGGAATTGACTCCGAGGCGCTGCTGTTGCTACTTGATCAGGAAGGAGTTTGCGCCTCGTCAGGTTCGGCGTGCTTGGCGGATTCTGAAGAGCCATCGCATGTGGTCAAGGCCATGAAGCCAGAATCAACTGCTTCGCGTCAGATGATTCGGTTCTCTCTCGCCTCAGATACTACCACAGAGGAACTGACGGCTGCGGCGTCGACAATAATACGCGCGGCACTCGCTTTGAACGAGCGCGTGTGAAATGTGCTTTCAAAGGGCGTAGGTTGTAACTGCCTCGCCTAATGCCTCCAAGTATTTTTCGCGCAATTTGAAACTGCCCGGCGCTAAAGGCTGGCCCGCTTCATGGAGCAAGAGGTTCCGCACCAATGGCTCGTTCCTGTTCATCATCACCCTCTTCGATGGATTCCAAACAACGTGCAACCAAGGATCCTGTGCCAAGTCCATATTCGCCTTCGCCAGCGTCTTTACGGCATCTGAAATGGATTCCCCTCGGTCATGGAGAATCCTTGTGGCTTTTGCAAAGGCCACAAGACAGAAGGGCCGGAACAGAAAATGTCCGCCTTCAATGTTGCGGTATTTGGCCGCAAGTTCTTGATCTGGCTTAGAGTTGCAGACGGAATGCACCTCTCGAACGTGCTTCTTCAAGGCATCCCAGAATTCAACGCACTGATTGTAGAAAGATTCCACATGGGCTGAATCGGGAGGGCCAACAATAAGATGGCTAGCGGTGCGTTTGCCGGAGGGAACCGACAACGCGCGAACCACCGCATAAAGTGAGATGACCGAAGTAAGGCTGCGCTTGTCAGACACGGGCAGATTTGCAGTCTTGTGGAGTGGCACGAATTCCCCGCTTAAACCAGTGTATTCATCCACAAGCTTTCGTGTTACTATCGCAAAAGTGTCGTCTTCGCTGAGCGCAATGAGTTCCCCCTCGGAGACTGGCTTCGCGTAGCGATTCAAAGTGGAGAACAAGCGTCTTGTCCTCTGCCTTCCCAGGTCGGTCATTTTGTGCGCCACCAAGATAACAGTCTGCTCTTCCTCTGAAAGCTTCCCGGATTTCGGGTTGGCAATTGCGCACTTAATACCCTCAATTCGATGCTGTCCGTCTATTGCGAACAATTCCTCCTCTCCGGATAATTTGATCAGTCCGAAGGCGGTTGATACCCGTTCATCAAGTTCAACCTTAGCATGAATCTTGCCCGCTGAGACCGTGACTGGAAACCAATCGGGTGATCCTCCGTAGATTCCTAAAACAACCGCGTTGAAGAACCGTTGAGGCTGGGTCAGCAAGTAGTCCGCGATTTGTTGTGTTCGCTTCGGATTCATCTCCCTTTGAATCCAAGTTTTTAAGGAAGTCGTTTCGTGGATTGCATCAACTCGCTTCACTCGCTCCGCAACATCCTTCATCGTCATTGTTGCAATGTAAAACCACCAGTCGCCTATGCTTGCGCGAAGTGCGGGGAAGTATCCTTCAGTCGGCTTCATTGGGTCAGTTGGCAAAGAGTTTTTTGATCGAACGGGAAATCGTAGCAGGAAAGTCCTTGTTGACAGGGGGTAGGTAGGCAGCCAGCAGTGCATCTTCGATACCTTCGATTGCCTGCTGGTCATCTACTGCCGCAAAGCAAAACCATAGGTAACCGTCCCATTTGTCGAGCATCTCAGTTACATGCACTCTTCGCGCCTTCTCCCCTGCGACACGTTCATTGAGATATTGTCGGAATCGGTCACGAAATCCCTGCTGCTCCACCTTGCCGACATAAAGCAAGTAGGAGATTGCTGGATGATTTGCTATGCCGGGCTGCACCACAAAGGTGTAAACGCCCTTTCGATCCTCTGGGACTTTACTGACATTGGCCTTGGTGAAGTGAATCGATTCCCATCGCAAATCAGCCGACAGACTGCATGCTCCCCATTGCGACGGAGCCAGAACCATCCGAGATAGTCGAAACTCGCTCAATTGTCGGCTTGCGGTTACCGCCCCATGCGAGAACACATCGTTCATATTCTGGCTCCTCAGTTCCGAGCGTTGTCAGCCCGGCTTCCAACATTTGATTTTCATCGGTTGCCTCCCCGGAAGTTTCGCAAACGCAACACCCGTTTCTAGGTAGGAGTCGCTGAATTCTTCGGCTTGGAGCTTCCGGCCAAAGACGCCTTGCAGCGAGCGGAGGCCGCGCTGGGTCTGGTTGCAGTAGAAGGAAATCACCGCGCCAAGCTGTGTGGTGAAGTCGTAGCTCTGACCCTCGAAATCACTGGGGTCTTGGCTGAGAAGCATCACAGACAGGCCTTTGGCCGCGCTTCGCGTCACAAGCTGAACGAGCGATTCGGATTTCTTCTCTTGAAGAATTTTCCGCGCCTCATCAATCACCACGACCTGCCGCATCTGACGGAAGCCGCCGCGCAACGTCGCTTCGGGCTGGGCAAGAAAGTGCATCGCGGTCGCGTCGAGCAGGAGCAGCATCACGAGCCGCTTCAATTCTTCAGATTGAATGTGCATGAGGCTGACGACCCACGAGCGGGAAAAAAACTCGGACGCGGCCATCGTCGGCTCGAAGCACCGTAGGCGGGTGAGTTCGTCGAGCCGGGCGGCGATGCTGTCCATGTCTTCGCCGTCAATTTGCAACCGTCCCTCGTAGGTTTGAAGGATGGATTTCAGGCTGCGACTGTCGCCGGTGGTGATGACCTGCTCAATGGATTGCAGGAGGCGTGCCTGCATCAAGTTGCCGGGTGACTTGCAGCACAGGCAAATGCTGTCGCGCAGCGTCATGCAGGCGTTTTGAATGGCGACATGGCCGACGTTTGCGTTGGGCAGGAAGTCAAGCGGGATGGGGTGCAGGCCGACTTCAATGGGCTGGATGTCCACCGGCCATTTCGGAAACTTGTCGTTCAGCTTGCCGTCGGTGATGAAAGTTCCCTGCGGGTCAATGAACAGCATCGGCGCGCGGGATTGCTCGATGATGCTCTGGGCCATCTGGACGCCGGTGGTTGTCTTGCCGCTACGCGTCCGGCCCATCAAGGCTAAGTGCGGCGAGTTGCCAGGGCCGTTCAGGCAGAAGTCCACCGGCTCGTTACCGTCGAACGTGCGGCTCACGGGGCCGAGCTTCACGCGAATTTCGCCGGGATGCGCGGCGGTTGGGCTAGCATGAGCCGCCGCCGCCCCACCGGCTTCAGGCAGGAATTCAGCCAGCCGCGTGATGAGCCGAGCTGGGTCGCCCTCGGATTCTTCCCAATCCAGCCGGATGAGTTTGGCCCCGCGTGACCAGTGGGCTTCAATATGCGGGCGAAGGTGCTCCGTCGCCGCGCCCTCACCCAAGTTGGCGTCCAGAATCAGCGCAGCGAGCCACAAGTCGAGATCATCGCCAAACAGCAGCTCTCCCGGCAGCGGCTTGGCAAATTGGACATCCGAAGGCAATGCCGGTGGGGCGGCAGGCTCGGCGAGCGAGCGCCCGATCATGAGCCGCGCGGCGTCATAACGGTGGGCAAGACCGAACTTTGCTCGCAGCTTTTCTTCCAGTTCAAACGCCTCTTGCGTCGGCTTGAACAAGCCTTTCCAAACGGCGTCCTTGAAATCGAGGTTCATCGGGATGCGAAGAAGAAACGGTTGGGATGGACGATAGAGCGCTTCTCGGTCTCCACAAATTCCACGAGGAATTTCTGGCACACATGACCTTCGATGTGTTCCAAGAGGTCCTCTGTCACCTCGCGATCATGCGTGAGGATGATGACCTGGTCGCAATCAAACTTGCGCAGGGCATCCAGCGTGCGGGGCCGGTAGGCGGAATCGGCGTTGCCCAGCGGGGTGTCAATCACCAGAGGCACCCGGCGGCGAGTGATTTCCGCCAATGCCAGTGAGAAGGCTATCCCAAAGGAACGCCGCTCGAAACCGCTCATGGAACTGAGCAACGCTTTTGGGCTTTGCCCATTAAAATACAAGTGCGGTTCACCATCGTGCGTGAAGGCGATGCGGCCACCTTGAAAGCGTTTGTCCGCAATCGAGAGGAAATGCTTCGTGACATGCTCTTCAAGCCGTTGCGTGGTGACAGGCTTGAGCTTCTCGGTGAGCGCTTCCACAGCGCGAGCCGCGCGATCCGCGACGGCGATGCGGCGCTGTTCCGGCTCCAGACGGCCCAACTCGTCCCGCAGCCGTCCCACCTCTGCCGAGACGTCATGGTAATCCGCCTTCCACTTCTTGATCTCATTCTCTGCGGTGGCGATGCGACGGATGATTTCGTCCATCTGCTCGTCGAGTCGCTTGATGCGCTCCACCAAGTTGCGCGCGTCCTCGGACTGGCTGCCCAGCTTGTTGTGCCGGGCCTTGGCATCTTCATAAGCGTCACGAGCGTCGCGCAGACGCTTGGCGACGGAGCGGGCATGGTCGTAGGCAAAACTCCGCGTCTCATTCAGGCGGTTCAGAAGCCGGGCGCGCTGCTGGCCTCGTGCGTGACCCAAGAGGAATGTCTCAGCCGTGTCCGGGTCGGGTGGCTCGTAAATCGCCTCAAGGGCCTTGAGGATACGCTGCTTTACCTTGTTGCGCGTGTCGGTCGAGATGTTGCCCAACAACACATCCCGGTCAGCAGGCTCAGGCATTGCTTCCGCCAAGACGCGCTCACGCTTGTCGAGCGTGCCTTGGCGAAGATTCTCGTAATCCTCGCGAAGTTGCTCACGTCGGAGACGGCGGCGAATCGTCGGGTCCAGACGACTCACGGCGAGCACTAGCCCCATCTGATTTGCCAGGTCAGTGATTGCTGCTTCGGCGGTCTGCTTTTGCGCCTCAGCCTCCTTGAAGGCTTTTTTGATTCGGTCGCCATCTGCGGCCCCGCCCCCACCGGCGCGAGTGAGTTCATCGCGAAGCAGGTTCCGCTCCCGGTCAACGCGGTCCCGTTCAGTAAGCAACTCCTCAAGCGTCCCCTCTTGCTTGCCAATCCTGACATTGAGTTCGTTTTGTAACGCGACTTTGAGGTCAAGCAACTCCTGTTTCTCCGATGCTTTCTGCTTTCCGCCCAGAGCCGCGTGCGCCCGAGAGAGGTAACTGCGCATGGACTCCTGCAATTCAGCGAGAATACTTGCACCGAACATCGTGTTCACGGCTTTGCGTATTCCCTCCTCGCCTGCCCCTTCGATGAGCGCCTGGGCTTGCTCGCCATCGAAAAAGAAGGCTGGAGCGACATGCGCTGGGAAGAGCTCCTTCTCAATCCGCTCATGGGCAAGCACTGGTTCCATGCGGCGAACAACACGGTCGCCGATATGGATTTCCATTTCTTCAAAGGCATCCCCTTGGCGCGGCTGATTCGAGCCGGTGAAATACCAGCGGCGGATAATCCGGACTTCCTGCTCGTCCCGGTCATTCAGGGTCGGGGTAAACGTGACGTCAATCATCGTCGGCTCGTCCGGGTCCGCTGTGGAGCGGCGAAACTTTGCCAGCGCTTTGCGATACGAGTTGAAGTCGTTGTCCGCGATGGAGCGGAACCCCTCACAATGGCGAAGACCGAAACGGCCAAAGAGACCGAGGTAGAGCGAAATCAGAAAACTCGTCTTACCGTGTCCATTCATCGCGCCAACGAGAACTACTGGGCGGCGATCAGTTGGGCGCTTGAATTCAAACTCGGCGTCTGAATAGCTGCGCCAGTTCGTCAGATGAAGCTTGGAGAGATACATGGCTCAGAGATTGGGGCGGCGCGCCAAGAAACGGTCAAGACACCCTGCAATTTCAGAGTTCACGTCATCCTTTCGCCCCGAGCCAGAGTGGCCTTGAATTACCTCGCAAAGGTCTTTGAGCAACGGCGCATCAATCTGGAATTCTTGGCAAAGCGACTGGATTAGCTTCTTGGTTTCCGGGTCCTCAAATGCGGGCAGTGGTTTCAATGCTCGGCTCCTTTCTGGCTACTTTGCTGATAGTGCATCGTCTCGACCAAACCGGCTTTGGGCCGGTCAAGGGGCAGACTGGTGATTTCCCGGTCCTGTTTGGCTGTCATGCAGCTTGCATCTCCCAGAGGATTCCTTGGGTCTGGTCCTTTTCCCACTGCTCACGAATGAGGCGGACTTCGTGGTCAGAAATGAGCGGAAGCTTGGATTGCTCGCGAAGGGCCAGCAGTTCATCGAGAAGCTGGCGGCGGGTTTCGAGCGTGAGCGGACCAAGGCCGGGCTGGCCGTTGCGGCGGATTTTGCTCCGGCAGGCGGGGATTTCCGAAACCCGGCGCAGGCGGTCGCGGAACGCGGCCAACGGCTCCAAATGCTCGTGCCCGGAGTCAATGAGCGCGGCAAGCGAGTTGTCCTTCTCAACCACGGTGCATGTCCAGCAGCCGAACCGTGCGGAGGACGTGCCGCAGGAGGGTGCGTCGCCGGCGGTCATCACGAAGGGGCATTCCCCCGCGCCGCCATCCTTGTAAAGCCGGATGAGTTCCGCGTAGGTGCCGCCCCAAGGTGGCCGGCTATTTAAGAGCGTGATCCAAACATCCTCGTTCGTGAGCTCCTTGATAGGGGAGAAAATCCAGACGCCCTTGTGGTCGCAGTGCGGTGAAAGCCGGCCGCCTGCTTGGTCCTCGTGGCGGGCAATGTTGCCTGAACGCATGGCGGACTCGGAGCGTCGCACACCCAGCAGCAGGATGGCCTCGCCGCTGTCCGCCACAATCTCGCGGATGAAGCGTGAGGTGGGCCGAATCTTCATGCGGTCGGTGCACCAGCGGAAGGTGCGATTGGGGGCGGGATAGCCCTTGCCGATGAGGTTGACCCAAAAGCTTTCCTCCGGGAGGGGATGCGTGCGCTTAATCTTGATGGGAACGTTCAGCCCATCAAGGCTGCGTTCCAACCGGTCCAGCAAGTGGTCCACGAAATCCTGGAAGACGGGCGACTCGACCAGCGTGTTGTTGCTGACGATGTAAACGGGCCGCCGTCGCTCGTCCGGGGCAACGGTGCGGATGGCCTCCAGAACGAGATGCAGCAGCAAAGTGGAATCCTTGCCTCCGGAAAACCCAATCATCCAAGGTTTGTCGTGCGGCTGGAGATACTCCTCACGCAACTCGCGCCGGACGGCTTTGAGCTTGGCTGCGTAAGCAGCAACCGGCGATGTCTGCTCCTCAACGGTCATGTTTTTGGTGTTTCTCGCTCAGTGTGTGGCGCAGTTTGTTTAAGCGGAGCCGCGAAGCCAAGTGCAATCCTGCCGTCGCTGCCGCCTGACCCCATCATCCGACCGGAGAACGAGGAACGCAACTGGCAAGCCCGCCCGGGCCGGTTGCGCGTGGCCCTAGCCAGCGACCTGCCTTCGTTTGCAAATCGGTGTGCGGACGGTAGCGGCACGGTAGGATGGCGGGTCATGGAACCAACGATTCTGAAAACTGTCGGTATCGCGAAGGCTGGGCGCTTCTGGGCCGTGCGCGCGGACGGGGAGCTTCTCGCCTTGGTGCTCTACAAAAAGGGGGCGGTGGCGGTGCGGGATTTGCTGGTGCGCTTGGCAGGTATCCCGGCCAATGAGCCACCCAAGACCGGCAGGACAACGCGGCGGACTCGGCAGCAAGCCGAACCGAGGCCGTCGAAGCACGCACCGTGACACGCTCAATTGCTACGAGCCACTGAGCGGGGCGGGGCCGTTCGAGTGTGCTACAGAGTTGCAAGGGGTTGGAAGGCAGCCGTTTGCTTGGCTCACCCGTTCGGGAATGTTCGCTTGCTCCTCGGGAGTGGGCAAAATCAGGCCTCGCTGCTCTCTGGCAGCAAAGGGGCCGGCCTACGGTTCGACCAGCCGATAGACCTTCCGCGCGCCCGACGTGGGCTGAAGGATGCTGATCACCCCGGCGTTAGTCTGGAAGCTTCCGGTCACGTTGCTCCAAGAAACGGGTAGCGCGAGCGTTGCAGCCGATTCCAGCCGGTAGCGCCCGGCGGTGGCGGGCCAACGGATGCTCAGGCTATTGCCACTCAATGAGGCGGTGATGGTGGGCGGCGCGGGCAGGGCATCGGTCAAGTTGGGAATACCGTTGCCGTCGGTGTCGTTCAGGTCAGTGAATTCAAACACCCAGTTCAGGTGGTCAGTCCAGGCCGTGCGCGCATCCCCGTCTGAGAAAGTCAGCGTGCCCACGTAGCGATTGCCAGTGCGGTTGAACGTGGCGGCTTGCACCGTGTAAACCGAATTGTCCGTGGCGTTCGTCAGCGTGAACGAGGGCAGCGTGAACTGACTGGCTGAAACCACCGTGAAGGTCGTCGTCCCGGTCAGGGAGAAGACCACCCCGGCGTTGGTGCGCTGGCAGGAGAAAGTCACCGCGTTGGGCGTTCCGCGCATGTAGCTGATCGAACCACTGTAACGCTGCAATTCCAGAACGCCAGTGACGTTGACGAGCGTCCCGCCGGTGCCCGAATCCACCACGTTGTAGGTGCCGGTGCTTGAATTGGCGTTGCGTGTGAAGTTGCCGGTGAGCGGAATGGTGGCGGCAGATGGAAAATCGCGCTGCAAGGTGCCCGTAAGGCCAGTGGCACCGGCCTTGTCCGTTTGGGCAAAGTCCGGCAGCCCGTTGCCGTCCGAGTCGGTGGTGGGCAGATTCAAGACCACGCTGCCGTAGAAGGCGTAGCCACCACCCGAGTTGAGCACGGTGGAGTAGTCGGCTTCATAGACACCGCTGCTACGCAGGCGCAACTCGTTGCTGTAAAGAAACACCCCGGCGGACACCGCTTGGCGAATCGGCGGCGTGGCCGTTGCTCCGTCGTAGGTGGTGAAATTCAGCGTGGCTGGCTGACCGCCTGAGGTGATTGAGGCGGAGCGCAGCACAAGCGATTGGCAGTGGCCGCTCAGCGTGGCGGTGCGGCTCTGGGCATTGGCGTGGGAGGTGAGGGCAAGCAGTAGGAGGAGGAGCGAGCGCATGGTGGTTGGTTTGCGGTCCAACCACGGTCAAAAGAATGGGCGCGAACTCAACGCACCCCCGCTAAAGGCACCGCGAAGCGCCCGTCCAGAGAATACGCCAAGCCGCGCCCAATGGGGCGCGCACTCGGGTCGGTCTCTGGACAAAGGAATTCGCGGTTTCTTAGCGAGACCGTAGCCGAAGCTACGCAAAATTGTGTGTTTGGTAGTGTTACATGATTTTCATTCCGTCAGGGAATCCTAAGCAAAAAAGGCGGTGCCAAGCCATGACAATCTGGCTGCCCCGTCAGAACGGGGAGGGTGCCGAGTGCGCAAGGCGCTTTACCGTAGCGGCCCCTGTAGGTAGGGCATGGAACCAGCCGCCATCCAGCTTGTTAAGGCCCTGATTGACGATGAGGTCATGACGTCGTGCGAGCACGCCAGCGCCTTTGGCAGAATCGAAATGTGGAACCGGGTCACGTCCATCCTCAATTGCACCTACCACGAGCACTGCGAGGCGCGCGGGCTGCCCCCAACCCTGTTTCAGCAGTCCTTCCGCGAACTGATCTATCTGCTGGATGATGCTTGGGTGGTTGTAACCCGGCCCAGCGCCGCCGCTGCGCGCCTGGCGGTGGCCTATCTCCACTCGGAGGCCAAGGCGCGGCGGCAGTTCAAGAGCAAGCGCATCGTCGAGAGCATGGTGGGCGGCGACGTGACCAGCGATGCCGAGGTTCTGGCGGCGGCGCTGGACAAGATGATGCCCAAGTCCCTCACGCCGGTGGGGACGCAGGTGCGGCGCGTGTATCTGCCCAAGGGGCCTAAAGCCAAGCGTCCACCGACAGAGTTCGTGTGCGACAAGATCGTGAGCGCGTTCCTCGACCTGCAAACCAAGCGCTATGCCGGGCTGAAGTAAGGCGCTACGGGTGAGCGGCCGGGTGAATGTGAACAAAGCAAGGAAGGGCTGTGCCCATGCCGTGCCGGTTGGTAGGCTGGACCGTGAATGATACCAGCCTGCCCCTGACCCCGGTTCGCGCCGGTTCCACTGCGCGAATTTCCCCCACCCATCGCGACCTTGTCCGCGCCTTCCTGTCTGGCCGTAACGAGCGCACCTTGCGCGCCTACAGCCAGGACTTGGCGGACTTTCAGGCCTTCGTCACAGCTAAGTCGGTGGATGACGCCGCGCGCGAACTGCTGGGCAACAGCCACGGCGCGGCGAACCTCCTGACACTGGGCTACAAGACCCATCTGGTGGAACGCGGCCTGCAATCGGCCACGGTCAACCGGCGGCTGGCGGCACTGCGGTCACTGGTGAAGCTGGCGGGCACCTTCGGACTGGTGCCATGGAAGCTGGAAGTGCCGAACGTCAAGACGACGGCTTACAGGGATACACGCGGCCCCGGCAAGCAGGGCGTGCGCTGCCTGCTGGAAGCAGTGGCCGGCCAGCGGGGCAAGCCAGCGGCGCGGAACCGGTTCGCTCTCCGGCTGCTCTACGACCTGGCCCTGCGGTGCGGCGAGGTCGTGGCGCTGGATGTGGAGGACTTGGACTTGGCACAGGGGCGGCTGGCCGTGCGGGGCAAGGGCAAGACGGAGAAGCAATGGCTCACCCTGCCAGAGCCAACCAAGGCGGCAGCGGCTGGCTGGCTGGCGGTGCGTGGCACAGAGGCCGGGCCGCTATTCACAAACTTCGACCGGGCGGGCAAGGGGCGGCGGCTCACCAACGTCAGCCTCTACCGGATCGTGCGTGGGCTGGGCGAGCAGCACGGCCTGAAGGTGCGGCCCCACGGCCTGCGGCACACAGCGATCACCGAGGCGTGCAAGGCGGCGCAGGCGAACGGCTTTGGCCTCGAGGAAGTGCTGGATTTCTCCCGGCACAGCCGGAAATCCATCGCCGTGCTGATGGTCTATCGTGACCGTGAGCGCAACGTGCAAGGCCAACTGGCGTCACTGGTGGCGGGCGCGGCCTGAAATGAACCGGCCATGCAAACCACCCAGCGACCCCCGGCGTGCATCCGGCTGGCCTACTACCTGCCCCAGCGCGTGTTTTGGCATTACTGTCTGTGGCAAGGCATGAGGCGGCTGGGCTTCAAGGTGCTCTGCGTCGTCAAGCTCAACCACCATCACGTCTGGGATGTGCGTGTGCGCGCCAAAGCGAAGCTCAGCGACAAGGCGGTGCGGTGGCTGCGGCGTGAACTGCGGAAGCTATGCGCGGCCCATGGCACGCCCATCAAGGCGCGCGAGCTTTGCATCGTGCGGGATGGCAGCCTCTTGGAATTGGCGTTCATCTGGCCGGTGGGTGAACCTGGGCACCTGAACTGGCATGGCCTCCAAGGTGCGGCTGATGACGAAGGCGGTCAGGAGCCTTGGCACTGGAATTGAAGGAGGCGCCTTCTGGGCTCCAGGTTGGCCTCTAGGGTGCGTGGCTGCTGAAGTCAGCCATCAGCTATGGACTAAAGGTTGCGGGCTGCTGGTCATGGCAGCGGTGCGGGGAGGCTGAACCTGAAGGCCCCCATCTGAAGAAGGAGATGGACGCATGTTGCGCTCTTGACTGTTGAGCTTGGCAGTCTGGGACGTTGCTCTCCTTGGTCAAAGAGCCTGAAGGGGATGGCTTCCTGTGCTCCAAGGTTGCCCTCTAGGGCGCTGCGTTGCTCAAAGGTGGGAGGAGGCAGCCCCCTACAATGGATCTGAGGTCAAGGAAGGTGCCTTGTGATGCTAAATTGGCATTATTTTACACAAGATAATGGTGAGGACTGGTGTTGGGGTGTTGGGGGTGTTTCTTGGTTAGTGGTGGGGGGAGAAGAAGAATTCAGACAGAGCGTGCGCGGCTCTGTCTGAAAGAAGGGGGGCAAAGGCCTGCCACCCTGCCACCAGCCTCACCAAGCCAGTTGTCCAAAACACCCTGACACCCTGACACCTAGCATTCTGGGGGCGGTGCGTCCTCACCAGTGACAGCCTGCGAAGGTGGCTCAATTTTCCAGAGACGCCCCCACCGACTTCGCCGCTCAGAAACGCGCTCCGGCTTGAGCTTGGCGAGTCGCCCCAGAAAAACGCCGCAAGCGGTGGTGAAGCTAAACAGTTTTTGAGCCTCATGCCGACAGTGGGAGTTTGGCCCGGTGAGTCTTCGTTCCAACGCCTCTGCCGTGTCCTCCCAAGGCTCCTCTGCGCAGGGATTGTGGAAAACTTCCCCGTCAACGAGGGACAGCAGCCTCAGTTCACTTGAGAGATCGTCAATGCTGCGCAGCAAGTCGGGGTGGTGGTAGTGCTTCACTCCAAAACGGCCAGAAACCAGCTCCGCCGGGATGGACCAGTTGAACAAGTGATGAACCAGATGTGGCAACTCAGCCGTCAGGCGGGAGCTAAACGCCTGCCGTCCCGATTCGGTGCTCGTGTCTATTGGCATGGGACGGCACCGCGCGCGCAGCAGAATAATTTTGTCCACAAGACTCTCGTCCAGCGGCGGCAGGACCATCAAATTTTCCGGCTCATCATTGACCGAGATGGTCAGTCGCCAGAATGGATTTAGCGTCAGCGCCTCGCGATGCTTGGCGTGGAAACGGCGATTATCGCTCACCGTCATGTTTTTGAGTTCCGCTCCGAACGCCCGGCGCGCACGCATGTCCGTGGACGCAGCTTCGTCCTCGATCATCAAGTGCTCTGCCGCGAACAGCTCGGAGTTAAAGGGCGTCCGTCCTGTCATGTATGAGTAGGGCTTCGCCATCCGCCCGCCCAGCAGCTCGGTGATCAAGTTTTGCCACAGCGACTTGCCGCAGTTCTTCGGCCCCGCCAAGGCTAGCGCCTGCCCCGGTCGAATCCTTTTGGCGTGCAAGGCCTCAACCGCCACCTTGAGCCAGCCAAGAAAATAGGGCCTTTGGTCGTGAATCGGGTCGTCCAACATGTTCTCCAAGATTTTCGCGAGGAGCGGCCACTCGCCGGGAACCGGCTCAATGAGCCGTGGCGACTCCGTCACCAAGATGCGCCTCCCCAGAATTCTGTGAACCCCCTTGTCGTGGCCGGCCAAAGGCGCTGAGTAATGAATGACGTTGTTGGCTTGGATTTCCACCAGCACATGATCCATTGGAGTGGAGATTTCACCCTTTCCCGCCTTATCGCGGATGCCCTGAGTGCGCAGCTTGCGCACGACACCAACCTCATTGACCTGCATCCAGTTGCCCGGCGCGTCGGGCATCCAGTAATGCTTCTGCTGGTGGTCGTAGTAGATTTCCGGGAGTTCGCTGCGTTGCTGGTTCTCCGCGCCGTCAGTCACAGGCACAGCGCTTGGCGATGGCGCGGGTGGCGCGGGTGGCGGCCCCGTCGGCGTGGGCTCCATCTCCTTAAGTTGCTCTGTGAGCATGTCGAGATTAAGTGGCATAGGTTTGTTAGTTATGGATTTCATTTCGTGTTGGGACAGTCGTTTCTGCGATGGCTTTGCTGGTCGGTTCTGGGTTCAGGTAGAGCAGCCTTTGGAGGCCACCGTTCCGCGCACCGCTGTCTTGGCGCCGCGCTCCGGGCAACCGCGCCAGTCGGCTGGGGTTTTTGTTTGCCGGGTCAACGCCAAACTGCTCCAAGGCCGCATAGAGCGCTTTAACTTGGGCGCGATAAACATCCAAATCGGCAGCACCAATGTGAACCCAAGCATGAACCGACTTTCCGCCGCTCTTGACGAGCGCGGCGATGGGCAGGCGAACCTTGGCGAAGAAGGCGAGTTGCAGCTCCACCGGGATTTCGTCGAACTCCAAGAGCGAGTAACGGAACGCTGTCATTCTGGTGTCGTGAATGCCCCTGCCATCGGTGGGATTCAGCCGAATCCAGCACCCAGCCTCGCTCTGCGGGACGGCCTGCTCATTGGCAAGCAAGTCGAGCCAGTGGGCCGCAGTGTCAAACTTCCCGTATCCATCGGGAACTAACTTTCCATCGGGGCGCACGACGTGGTTTGGGACGAGGTTGACCCGCTCGGCAGGCCTGAAGAGGTGCTCGATGAACACGCTCGCCTCCTGCCAGTCTTCAGCGGGAATCGCCACAGGCGAGTGGCTGATGATCTCTTCCTCGCCAGCCCGGTAGCCCTTAAGGAATGCCTCGACGGCCTGAGTTGGCGGAATCGTCGGCTGGCTGGGCAGGGGTTTCGCCACCGCCCGCTCAATCCGCCGATACCCCGGCGTGGAGGGCTGAGGGTCATACCCCACGGCCCCGTTCACGATGCCGTGGATTTCATCGTCTGGAATCGCGTCGGGACCGTCGTCGGGAAACATGCACCGCAGTTGCTCGAACACGGCCTCGGGATAAAAGCCGTTGCCGAGCAGGCTAAGGGCGATGGCGATCATCTGATTGTGGCGCCCGCCCGGCTTGGCCGGGTTGAGCAGCTTCTCGCGGGTGGCCGGAGGGATGTAGGGAGGCTTCATTGGTCGCGGAGTTGAGCCAGCGCTTGGTCACGCGCGTTGGTGAGTTCAGCCATCTCCGCGTTGCTGCCGCCACGGTCAGGATGAAGGATCAGCGCACGGCCTCGATAGGCGGCCTGAATCTCGGCCAGGCTGGCGGTGGCGGAAACGCCGAGCACGGTGTAGCAGTCACGGGCCTCGGTGCGCTCCGGCAACGCGCGATAACCAACGAAGACTTGGTCGAGAGAGCCCACGCCATACCGATCAATGGCGCGAAGGGCGGCGATGTGCTTGGTGATCGCGATGACGTTCGCCGTGATGGTGGAGTAGTGGTCACAGGCGAATACCAGCGTGGTCCCCTCACGACCAAAATAGAGGGCGACGCCAGCTTCAGCGGCACGCCCGGATTGACTCCACTCGAACGTGAATTGCGTGCTGCATGTGAGACGAGCCGTGTCGGCGCCAAGAAGGCGCAACTCTGTGGAGAGCTCGCCGAGAACTCGCTGAGGAGAGCCAAGCTCAAAGCGAGAACGGAGCCGTGACTGCGGCGGAGTCTTGGGCTGGGCAAGCGGCCACTGGATGGGAGTGATAATCTTCATGGTGGGCTGATTACGCCGAAGGCTGAGTTTCCTTGAGGAAGCGCTCCAGTTCCGCCCGTGAAAAAAGCGGGCGGCGGAGAGCGCGAGAGGGTTTGAGAAGGCCGCGCGCGACCAAGCGGTCAAGACTCTCGACTGAGATCGAGAGCAGCTCCGCAGCCGTTCGGCGGTTGTAGCCCACTTTTGTCAGCGAGGGGCCAGTCGTCGCAGTAGACGCACATGTCATGCGTCTCAAACTAGAGAGCTGTTGCGGCCTGTCGAAATGGGCGAATGCTTCCTACCCTTTCCCCCATTTCGTTCTTTCTTGACTGAACGACCAAAGCGGATGGGCCGCTGTGTTGAATACGTTCAGAGAAAGGGCGATCAGTGACGCTTCATTTTCGAGCGGCCATGACGCAGCTTCAACAGGCGTCCGGCCTTAGAAAAATCTGAACGAACACTCGGCATCATGCTTTCCATCGCCTTTCCCGTCTTGCCGATTCCTTGCAAAAATCGCCGTGCTAAAACCATGTCTGGTTCCCCTGAACTACGCTTAACCAACACTGCGAACTTTTCGATCTTCTCCGCTTGCTCGCGTGAAGGAATCCGCCGCTTAACGGGTGGACTAAACGATTCGTGCGCAGCAGCCCCACGTTGTTCCGCGCAGGCCTGTGCAGTAGCAGCCATTTTCCTGAGCGCATCAGCCAGCAGCAGATACTGAGGACCTGAGTAGTTCAGTTCGGCTAACGCCTTGCTCGCCGTCTTCGGACGCGACACGTAGCGAGCAGCCACCCTGCCAAACTCCGGTCGTCGAATTCGACCTGCCAGATTTCTCGTCGCATTTGAGGCAACCCATCCGCAAAGACGCTCGGGGTGCGAAGGCAGGGCCTTAACCAAGCTTCTTAACAACCGCGCGTCCGCTGCTAGCTCGCTCCAAACGCTGGCTGAAGCCAGAGGGAGGATAAGGAAAAAGTGCCTGGCGATGAACTCGGCGAGCTGAGCAGGCGAGCTTCCGAGACTAACGAGCTTCCAAAGCCGTTCATCAGCCCAAAGACACGCCCACATGTCCCGGATAAACGCCGCCGCCTGATCTCGAACGAGATACCCGTCATTGGCGCTGGGGGGATCGTGGTGTTTTGGCTGGTTTGGCACCCCCTTGCCAGCCTTCATCGTTTGCCACATGTCCCCTCCGAGGAACAAGTTGGCCAGCCCTCTCTTCGCTAACCTGCTGACGATTCTCTCGCCGAGACTGCTTCGGGTGGGAGGCGATACGATGGCATTCACCCACTCGGTCGCTTCGGTGAAGTGGGGGCCGCTCTTTGGTCGGATGCTGCCGACGAACATCTGCGTGTCCCACTCCCCAGCGAAATCACTTTGAGGCGCATGTGGTGGCAATTTCGAGATGGCCGTTGCGTGCGAACGCCACAATTTCTCCTGCGTTGCGGCTGCTTTGGGATGCATCACTTTGGACATTCTGGGCTTCATGCGGGATTGGTGCTGACTGCGGAAAACGTCATGCGCTTCGCGAGTTCGTGGCTGTGGGAGTCGCGCAAATGACCGTAGGTTTTCGCAACCAAGATTCCTCCGTCCTTGTGGCCGACCCAGGCGGCGATCACCTTGAAGTCCGCACCAGCCTCAATGGCGTTGGAAACGAAGTAATGCCGGAGCGTGTGGTGCGTAAAGAGAGGCGAGCCAACTTTGCGGCAAGCGATTGACATCGCCGTCCTCGCCCCATCAATCCCGATCACACGCTCGGTCGGAGCGGGGGTGGTGTCACCCTTCAGACGCAGCAGCAGATCACGCATCGCGGGAAACAGCGGCACGACACGCGCTTCGTGGTTCTTGGTCCCCTGCTCGCCACCGGTCACAACAAAGACGGAGCGTCCGAAATCCACATCACCCCAGAGCAGAGAAATTGCCTCGGTGAGCCGCATGCCGCTGTAAGCGAGCAACTCCACGAGGTCGCCGCCGGTTTGCGCGCGGCAGTCGGCGCGGCGAATTTGGGCGACCACCTGGCGGAATTGCTCGTGCGACGGAATGAAGCGACTGGCCTTGGGAAGCTTTCGGCGCGCAAGGTGTGCCGCCGGGTTGTCCATGAGCAGTCCGTCGTGAATGGCTTGGCGGAAAACCGCTTGCAGCGCGATGCGCAACGCGTTGAACCACGATGCCCCTCCTCGTGAGCCGCGACTCCGTTCCCATTCGCAGCAATCCGCCTCCGTGATGCTGCGCACGGGCATGTCGCCGAAAAACTCTTTCAGTTGCTTCAGGCCCGTCTCCAAACGTTCAATGGAATTGCGCTTCAGCTTCGGGCGTTTGCCAGCCAGCCAGGCGTCGGCCAAGTCAGAAAACGTGGCCTTGCGCACCTTGTCGCGGGAAGTGAGCCGCCCCACTTTGTTGCGGAATTCGGCGAGGGTGCGGTCGGCGAGCTTGCGGTCAGTGGTCTTGAACGACTTGCGGAATTGCTTGCCACCCCGCTTGACCAAACCGTAGTAAACGCCCGTAGGGATGAAGCGATAGAGGCACTCTGCCACCTTTCGGAAGGCCGGTGCCGAGCTTGCAGTTTCGATTGCATTGACCATAATCCACCAGCTTCTCGCAGATTCGTTTTGGCGAGACAATGATGTTTTACTTTGTAAACGTTTTTTGGTTCGTTGCACACGCTGGCGTTACAGGCCCCCGTAGCTCAAATGGATAGAGCAATCGTTTCCTAAACGATGGATCACGGTTCAATTCCGTGCGGGGGCACCACTCCGGTGGCAGAGGAGCGGGTGGGTGACAGAAATGGGTGACAGGCTGCTCCGGCCAGCCCCGTCAACGATGGCAAAGCCCTTGCAAACAAGCCCCTTTTAGCGCGGCCTGGAAAGATGAAGCACTAGATTCCTAAACGTGAGATCCAGGTTCAATTCCTGGCGGGGGCACCAAACCAGTTGGGCTGCCGCGTCCACCTCTGCGCATCCCTCCCTCTACTGCGCGCTGAAGCGATAGACCGTGGTGCTCTTCTGGGTCTTTCCCGGCTGCAGGATGGTGCTCGGGAAGGACGGCTGGTTCGGAGAGTCAGGGTGGTGCTGGGTCTCCAGGCAGAAGCCATTGCGGAACTGGTAAGGCTTGCCGCTCTTGCCGATGGATTTGCCATCCAGAAAGTTGCCGCAATAGAACTGGAGACCGGGCTCGGTGGTGAGCACCTCCATCCGGCGGCCGGTGGTGGGCTCGCGGACGATCGCGGCCAGCGCCAGGCTGCCGTCCTGGCTGTCGAGCACCCAGTTGTGGTCGTAGCCACCGCCGAACTTCATCTGCTCATCCGTCGCGCTGACGCGCTCGCCGATGGCGTGGGCTGCGGTGAAGTCAAACGGCGTGCCCTTGACTGAACGCAGCTCGCCGGTAGGGATCAGGCCGGCGTTCACGGGCGTGATCTTCCCCGCCTTGAAGGTCAGTTCGTGGCCGAGAATGTCCCCATTGCCCTCGCCCTTGAGGTTGAAGTAGCTGTGCTGCGTGACGTTGACCGGCGTGGCCTTGTCGGTGGTGGCCGTGTATTCGATGCGCCACTCGTTCTCTTCGGTCAGCCAGTAAGTGGCGCTCAGGTTCAGGTTGCCGGGGTAGCCTTCCTCGCCATCCTTGCTGTGGTAGCTGAACTTCACGCCCTGCGCCCCGGGTTTGGCCAGCGCCTCGGCGCGCCAGACCACCTTGTCGAAGCCCTTCAAGCCACCATGCAGCGAGCACGGCATGCCGCCGGGTTCGTTGTTGGTCGCCAGCGTGTAAGTCTTGCCGGCCAGGGTGAACTTGCCGTTCGCGATGCGGTTGCCGTAACGACCCACCACCGCGCCAAAGTAGGGCGTGCCTTTGAGGTAGTCGGCGAGCGTGTTGTGGCCAAGCACGATATCGGCGCTCTTGCCCTGGCGGTCAGGCGTTTCGAGGCTGACGACGATGGCTCCGTAAGTCATCGCACGGAGCTTAATACCATTGGTGTTGGTGAGGGTGTAGATCTCGACGGACGTGCCGTCAGCGGTTTTGCCGAAGGGCTGGGCTTGCGGTTTGCTGGCGGCGAGCGCGGTCAGAGTGGTGGCGGCCATGATGAGGAAGCGAAGGAGGTTTTTCATGGGCATGTTTTTTGGCCAGCCGCACCTGCGGCAGGGATTGATGAATTGATGAGCAGAGACTAGACGCCATTCTGCTGCGGACAAGGCTGGAATGGACCGGCTCCCGGAGCGGCGGGCAAGCGGGGACGCTTGCGGCACGGCCGGCCGGAGGCCGGCGCTACGTAGCGCCCGCGTCCCGCCGGCTCGGCTCCGGGGACAGTCAAACTGGCCACATTCCGCTGCTTCCGCGGCCTTTTTCCGTGCCGCCGAAGCGCGAACCTGTTTTCCTCGTCGCACGCCATGCAAACAAACACTTCGCTGACCAACCAGAGCGTCATCGTCACCGGCGGCGCTCGTGGCTTCGGCGCGGGCATCGCGGAGGCGTTTGTCAAAGCTGGAGCGCACGTCTGGATCACCGGACGCAATGAGGCACGGTTGAACGCCACGGCCACCCGCATCGGCGCAATGCCCTTCGTCGCCGACGTGGCCGATGGCGCGGCGTGGGACCGGTTGATGGCAGCGGTGCTGGCGGCGCAGGGCCGGCTGGACATCCTGATCAACAACGCGGGCGAAGGCGTGAAGATCGGTCCGGCCGCCGAGCAGACGGACGCGACCATCGCTCAGTCGCTCGCCAGCAATCTCACCGGCACCATCCTGGGCTGCCGGCGCGCGGCGGCGATCATGCAGAGCCAGGGCAGCGGGCTCATCGTGAACATCGGCAGCGCGTGCTCCACCCACGCGTGGCCAGGCTGGAGCGTTTACTCGGCAGCGAAGGCGGGCCTGCTGCAATTCACCCGCTGCCTGCTAACCGAGCTGCGCCCGCACGGAGTGCGGGTCACGTCTGTGCTGCCGTCCTGGGGCCAGACGGATTTCACGGAGGGAGCGTCGCTGCCGCCACGTCCGCCCGAGGTGATGGCCCAGTGCATCTCCCCCGCCGACCTCGGCACGCTGCTGGTGCAGCTCGCGCAGATGCCCCCGCATCTGGTGACCGAGGAACTCCGCCTCTGGCCGATGGTGCAGCCCTTGGGGCAGTTGTGAAGCCCCGCAGGGGGAAGTGAATTGGCCGCGAAAGGGCGCAGAGGACACAAAGAATTGCGCCAGCGCGCAAAGCGAGTTTTGAGTTCCCGACAAACCGTCTGCCGCGGCTTGATTTTACCTTCAAGGTGCGTTGCAGCCGCTCTCCCTCACCCTGGCCCTCTCCCGCTGGGAGAGGGAGAATCATCGTCACCATCCTGCGTAATCATTGCGTCAATTGCCAACCAGCGCGGACTGCGTCGCCCCCTCTCCCAGCGGGAGAGGGCGGGGTGAGGGAGAGCGGCCGCGCATTTACTTTAGGGACGCAGAATGCCGGCGAGCATTGCCCAAGAACTGGCATGCCTCTTTCGCTGCCACTCCGATTGCGTTGCCTGACTAAACGGAGTCTCGGCCTACTTCTTCTTCGCCGCCCAGCCGTCCCACTGCGCACGGTATTCCGCCGTCATCGGGGTGAAGGTGACCTTCACCCTCGGAAGGTCCGCCTTGAGTTTGGCGAGGTCTTCGGGCGAGAGGGCGACGTCCTTCAAATCAAGGGTCGTGAGGCCGGGGATTTCTTTGAGGCGATTGAGTCCGCCCGCGTAGGTGAAGACGGCGAATTCCAGCGAGAGCTTGTTCAGCTTGGGGATCGTCACGAGGGAGGCGAGCGAGGCGTCGCTGAGGCCCGCGTAACCCTTCGCCCACAGGCGCACGGATTCCAGCGAGGGATGATGCTTGAGCAGCACGACGAACTGGTCGCTGGCCGCACCGTGCTTCAGGTCCACGCGCTGCAACTTCGGGGCGGTGACGGCCTCGATGCAGAATGCGCCGTCGCTCGAAAACACTTCGAGGGTCGGATGCGCGCCGAGCGCGGCCTTCGCCTCGGGCGTCGGCTTGGTGATGTGCAGGGTGTGCAGGGCCTTCAACGACTTCATCTCGCCGAACTTGGCGGCCCCGGCGCCCGTGACCAGGGAGCCGTTCACCGTGACCATCTCCGGGTTCAGCGCCACGAGCC
>CAZOCL010000008.1:0-49896 GCA_964578245.1 uncultured Klebsiella sp.
CTTGTCTCCGCTTTCCGCAGGCGACTTGTCGCCGTCGAGGTTCTATGATTCCCGGTTGGCGAAGCGCTCCCGGCTGGTGCGCGCACAAGGCGCCAGCTCTTGTGGAATGGCCGGGGACACCTTCTGGCTCCCTCTCCCTTCCTCGGAGGAGGGGAGAGGGTTGGGGGTGAGGGGTGCCGTCCGGCGGCAGGCTACCGACTGGCATTGGGAATTGGTATAACGCCGCACTCCATAGCGACTTCGACCTCAGGCATGTCAAACTCAACATTGACGCGCCGTCTGCCCGGGCTTGCGTTCAAGCCCGGCATTTCAAACTATCCCAGCAATGCCTCTTCCACCGACTCGTCTGATCTTCCCATGAAAGCGCTCACCTGCCTCGCCGTCCTCCTCGCCGCTTTGCCCGTTTCCGTCCAGGCCCAAGCTGTCCCGACCAACGCGCCCGCCGCGTTTCGCGACTTGTTCAACGGCAAGGACCTCACCGGCTGGGTGGATGTGAACACCAGCAAGGAGACGTGGAAGGTGCGGGACGGCCTGCTGGTCTGCAGCGGCCATCCCATCGGCGTGATGCGGTCGGAAAAGCAGTATGAGAACTTCATCCTGCACATCGAATGGATGCATCTGGAGGCGGGCGGCAACTCGGGCGTGTTCATCTGGAGCGAAGGCACCGTGCCGGCCGGCCAGAATCTGCCCAAGGGCATGGAGGTGCAGATGCTGGAGTTGCAATGGCCGGTTCTAAATCCCGAAAAGGACGGGAAGCCGCGGCCGATTGGGTATGTTTCAGGCGAGCTGTTCGGAGCGAACGGGCTGAAGACCACGCCGGACAATCCGCGCGGGAGCCGCAGCCAGTCGTTTGAATTGCGCTGCAAGGGCAAGGGCGAATGGAACACCTACGACGTCGTGGCCGTGGATGGCGTGGTGAAGCTGTCCATCAACGGGAAGTTCGTGAACGGAATCAGCCAGGCCTCGGTGCGGAAAGGGTATCTGTGCCTGGAGTCCGAAGGCGCGGAGATCCACTTCCGCAACATCCGCATCCTCGAACTCCCGCCCGGCCGTGTCACGCCAGAGCAGACGGCGCCGGAGGTGGGGAAGTAGCGGCGGCGTATCGTTCACAATCACCTGAGAGCAATCCCCGATGGCGGTCGGGGGATTTCGACCAGAGGCCACGAAGCACGCCTTCTCCCTTCCTCGGAGGAGGGGAGAAGGTGGCCGGAGGCCGGATGAGGGGTGGGCCACCAACGCCGTAGCACGCCACCCCTCACCCCAACCCTCTCCCCTCCTCCGAGGAAGGGAGAGGGAGCCAGAATGCGTCCCGATCCCCAACTGAGCCACCGAACATTCTTCGGCAGGGCACGGTTTCGGCAGCCAGCCAGACCACGCGGTTTCCAAAACACAATGGCAAGGGGCCTTCGTCTCCGGCACAGTGGAGGCCACGCGGAACCCATCAGCATGAAACAGCTCACGTCCATTCTCACCGTCCTGCTATTGGCTGCGCTGCCGCTCCCCGCGCAGACGCCCAAGCCGGCTGCCCCCGCTCAATACACACTCCAGGGCCGCATCGCGGACGCCGGTGGCCGGCCCTTGGCGGAGGTGCGCGTGGGGTTGAAAACCGCCGGTGTAGTCACGCAAACCGACGCGAGCGGCCGGTTCACGCTCACCCTGCGCGCCGGGCAGTCGCCCACCAAGGACAAGAGCAACGCCTACGACTATCTGGAACTCGACAAGGACGGCTACCTCGGCCGGATGATCAATCTGCAAGAGCTGACCGCCTTCACCCAGCCACTGGCCGAAAAACTCGAACCCAATCCCCTCACCGAGGATCGCGCCGAGTTCAGCACACGCATGAGCCTGGACCACATCTTCCCCGGCATCTCGACAGACAAGCAGTTCTCCCTGATCACCGCGGAGCAGTGGGCGAAGTTTTTCGCCAGCATGGACACGCCGAAAAAGGACGGCCCCACGGAGCAGGTCTTCTTCCAGGCCTACATCCCGAAGGACGTGAAGAAACTGAAGGCCGTCTTCCTGCTCACCCGCCACGGCATCGGCTCGATTGACCATCCGCGCCTGCGGGACTTCGCGAACCGGAATGACGTCGCGCTGGTGAGCGTGAAAGGCAATCCGGTGCAGCGCGGCTTCTATCCGGTGAGCCTCATTGATCCGCATGTCGAGCGGCTCGGGCGACTGCTGAAGCACCCCGAGCTTGGCCGCCTGCCGCTGCTCACGTTCGGCCACTCCAACGGCACGGGTTTCGCCGGCATCTTCCCGTCGCAGCGACCCGAGCGCGTCATCGGCTGGATTTCCTATCACTCCGGCTCCGCGTTTCATCTTCAGTTTCCTGGCGTGGAGAAGGTCCCTGGGCTGGCCATGCACGGCGGGATTGATCCGTTCTTCAAGAACGGGCAGGAGCCCACGGTGAAGCATCTGCGCCAGGAGCGGAACGCCGCGCTGGCCATGATGCTGGAGGCGAACGTGGCCCATGGTCCGGTGGACAAGGAACAAAATGCGACCTGGGATTTCATCGCCGCCTTCTGCGAGGCTGCCATGCGCATTCGCCTCAACGAGGACGGCACGCTAAAGCCCGTCGTCATCGAGCAGGGCTGGCTGGGGGCGAACTATGACCTCAGCCAAGGCGGCCAGCAGGAACTGGCCATCGCCCCGTATGCCGCGTTCAAGGGCGACCGCACCATCGCCAACTGGCTGCCCGACCAGAAATTCGCGGAGACGTGGCAGCTTTATGGGAAGACTGATCCGCGACCGAGGAAATAGCTCGCCGACCAAATCCCCATTCCGAAGGGATGCCCGCCAAACACGCGAAATGACGCGAAAAATGCAGAGGTTTGCCAACCCGATGTCGGGCCTCCTCCGCAAGCATTTCCTTTTTCGCATGTTTAGCGTGTTTGGCGGGCTCTCCACTCGGTCCGGCTTCAGCGTTCTGCGTCAAATTTCACGCTCGAACGGATGAGGTTCGCACGCCCCTCTGAACGTCCATACTGATCATAACATGAAGCACATCATCGCCCTCCTCACCGCCTTGCTGCTCACCCCGCTGGCCTCGCTGCCTGCCGCCGAGACCAAAACCGCCGCCGCCAGCGACGCCAAGCCGCTGCTGCATGACCACGCCCTGCCCGCTCTCGCCGCGCCGGACTTCAAGGCTCCGCTCGATGCCAGCTTCAGCGTCGCCAAGGGCAAATGGACGCCGGAGGGCGGCGTGCTCGCCGTCCTTGATCTGCCGGAGGAAAAGCACATCCCCGTCCTGCATCACAACGTCGGGCTGGCGGAGGCGGTCATCGAGGCGGAGTTCTTCCTCGTCGGCCCCGGCAACTTCCTCATCGGCTGCGATTCCGCGAAGCACGTCGGCCGGGTGGTGGTGAACGCGGGCGGCCTGAGCATCGCGGAAGATTCCGTAGCCCCCTCGCACACCATCGCCAAGCTGCCGATGACCGTCACCCCGAACGAGTGGCACCACTTGCGCGTCGAGTGGAAGGGCGACCAGATGGCCGCGAGCCTGGACGGCAAGGAACTCCGCGCGAAGCACGACTACCTCGCCACCCCCAAGGCCAGGAGCTGGCTGGCGGCGGGCAAGTCCGTGAAGGTGCGCAATCTCAAGATCAGCGGGGAGAAGACGCCGGTGAAGTCCTGAGCGGGAAGGAGGCGTTGAGGAGGTTCGCTGGCTGCAGCCAGGTTCGCATCGCAATGCTGGGAAGCTCCAAATTCCAAGCTTCAAATTCCAAAGAAGTTTCAAACTCCAAATTCCAAATCGGTCCTCAGGATAACTTGGAAGTTGGGCCTTGGAGCTTCTTTGGAGCTTGGGATTTGAAGCTTGAAGTTTGCTCCCCGTGCTTTTGCGTTGCCATGTTTCCGCTGGCTGGCAACGTCGCCGGATGAACTCGTTGCCCCTGCTCCTCGCCGGCGTCCTGCTCAGCAGCGCCTCCGTCTTCGGCCAAGACTATGAGCCGCGTGTGTTCACGAACTCCGCCGGCGCCACCCTGCCCTACCGCTGGCTCACGCCCGCCAGCCCGGAAGCCGGCCGGAAATACCCGGTCGTGCTCTTCCTGCACGGAGCCGGTGAGCGCGGCAACAACAACTCCGCGCAGCTCACGCACGGCACCAAGCTCTATCTCGAGGCCACGAACCGGACCAAGTTCCCCTGCTTCGTCGTCGCGCCGCAGTGCCCGGCGAACAAACAGTGGGTGGACATGCCCTGGGGCGGTGACAAGGGCACACAACCGGCCAAGCCCAGCGAGCCGATGCAGCTCGTGCTCGATCTGCTCGACACCCTGCCCAAGTCCGCCGCCGTGGACCCGGACCGCATTTACGTCACCGGCCTGAGCATGGGCGGCTATGGGACGTGGGATTTGATCACGCGCTTCCCCGACCGCTTTGCCGCCGGTGCGCCGGTGTGCGGCGGTGGCGACGACACGGTCGCCGCGCGCGCGGCCAAGGTGCCCATCTGGGCGTTCCATTCGGATGACGATGGGGTGGTGAAGGTCATCCGCACCCGCAACATGCTCGCGGCGATCCGCGCAGCCGGTGGCCAGCCCAAGTATTTTGAGTATTTCGGTCTGGGCCACGGCTCGTGGGGCCGCGCTTACAGCGAGCCGGAACTGCTGCCGTGGATGTTTGCCCAGCGGCGCGGCCAGCCGGACACCTTCAAGCTCCAGACCAAGCCGCCCGAGCTGCCCGCCGTGGCGAAACTGCCGGACACGGACGAGGGTGTGCCCGGGGCCGGCCCGCTGCGACGCCAGGACTGGTTCCGCAACCTCTGGCGGCAGAAGCGCCTCGCGTGGGCCGGCCGCGTGCAGCAGGACAAGGGCGCGATCGTCTTCCTCGGTGACTCCATCACGCAGGGCTGGGGCGACAACCTGGGCAACAGCTTCCCCGGCTTGAAGGTCGCCAACCGCGGCATCAGCGGCGACACCACGCGCGGCATGCTCTACCGATTGAAGGAAGACGTGCTCGACCTCTCGCCCAAGGCCGTGGTGCTGCTCGCCGGGACCAATGACATCGAGGAAAAGGCCACGCCCGAGACCATCGCCGGGAACGTGAAGCTCCTCCTCGCCGCGTTCAAGGCCCACAACCCGAACATGCCGGTCATCGTGTGCCAGGTCATGCCCAGCCACGCCAGCAAGAGCCGGTCGAAGGAAACCATCACGCACCTCAACGAGTTGATCGCCGCACTGGTGAAGGGCCATTCGCAGGTCACGCTGGTGGACACCTGGACACCGTTTGCCGACGCGGCAGGCGACGCCAAGAAGGAGGAGTTCCCCGACCTCCTCCACCCTAACGCCGCCGGCTACAAGAAATGGGCCGAAGCCCTGAAGCCCGTCCTGGCCCAGCACAAGCTGACCGCGCCTTGATTACCAATTCCCACTGACCACCGGTAGAATAGCCGACGAGGACCGCGACGCCCATCATCTCCCTCTCCCCTCCTCGGAGGAGGGGGTTGGGGTGAGGGGTAACTTCCGGCGACAAGCTGCCGACTTGCATTGGGAATTGGTATCCCCCATCCCTTTCCGCCCCGATCCCTGGCCCCCGAACTCCAGACGCTGGCTCTCGTCCCCGCTTTCTGACCTCATTTTCCTGACCCTTCGCTGATCCTCCGGTATTTTCCTAATTGACCATCGGGGGTGGCGTGGCGTAATTCGCGCCCATGCATTGGCCCCCCTTTCTGCTCGCGGTCACCTTGGTGGTCACGGGTTGCGCCGGCACCAAGGACCAGAAGGACGGGCAGTCCAAGCCCGCCCCGAAGGAAAAGTCCAAAGCCGCTGCCGCGCCGAAGAACGGCAAGGCACCCTCCAGTTCCGCTCCGGTAATCGAGCCCGTGACGGCCTTCAGCGGGTCGGTCGTCCTCGTCAATGCGCCCCTCAAATATGTCGTGATCGCGGGTGTCATCGGCCGCCTGCCGCCGACGGACCAGGCGCTCAACGTCTATCGCGATGGGCAGAAGGTTGGCGTGGTGGTGGTGTCCAACCAGACGCGCGGCGCGAACTTCGCGGCGGACATCAGCCAGGGCGAGGTGCGGGTGGGCGATACGGTGCGGAGTGACTGAGTTCATGGAGGCTTGAGTCGCAGCGGCCGGTAGCCCATGCTCCCACTCAGGCCATCCCCATGAACATCGAGATCCTTGGCATCACCAAGCGTTACGGCTCCATCCCGGCGCTGGACCGCGTGCGGCTGGACTTCGCGCCCGGCCAGATTATCGCCCTGCTGGGCGCCAATGGGGCCGGGAAGTCCACGCTGCTTCGCTGTTTGGCCGGCGTCGCCGTGCCGGACGAGGGTGAAATCCATTACGATGGCCAGCCGTTTCGGCGTGATCAGATCGCACTTCGCAAGCGACTCTACTTCATGCCGGACTTCCCCCCGCTGCTCGCCACTGAGAACGTGGCGCGGAACCTGGGGTTCATCCTCAATCTTTACGGGGCGGATCAACCTGGCGTGGAAGACCGGGTGGTCGCCCTGCTCAAGGATTTTGACCTGCTGCCGGTGGTGGAGACAATTGCCGCCACGCTCTCACGCGGCCAGGCCTACAAGCTCTCGCTGGTCGCCGGCCTGGCGGTGCAGCCCGAGCTCTGGCTGCTCGATGAGCCGTTTGCCTCGGGCATGGACCCGCATGGGCTCACCGCCTTCCGTCGGCACGCCCGCGAAGCCGCCACGCGCGGGGCCACGGTGGTTTACACCACGCAGCTCCTTGAGCTGGCGGAGAAATTCTCCGACCGCGTCTGCGTCATCCACGGCGGCGAAGTGAAGGCGTTCGACTCGGTCGCCAACCTGCAACAGAAGCTGGGCCAGCAGGGCGGCGTGCTGGAAACGATCCTCAACCAGCTCCGCGATCAGAAACTGTGACCGCCAGCCCCCGCAAGTTGGCGAAGGCCATCCGCCACGCCGCGCAACGCGAGCTGCGGACCGACCCCGCGCAGTGGCGGGAGTTCACGCGCCGCCGCCAGCGGGTGAAACCGCTCGTTTGGAAAGGGTTCGCAATCCTCGGCATGCTGGTGTTGTCCGCCCTGCCGCTCGTCAGTCTGACGCGCAGCAGCCCTGAGGCGCGGGCGGGCTGGGCGGCGCTCTTCCTGTTCCTCAGCCTCTGCGTGTGGGTCACGGCCTTCCTGGCCTCCGTGCAACAGAAGGCGACGGTGTTGGAGCGGCTGCCCATCACGGACCGGGACATTTTCCGGACTGTCTGGCGGGAGTTTCTCGTCTTCAGCGCGTATTTCCTGCCCAGCTTCTGGCTTTTCTTCCACCGCTTCACGCCCGGCGGCGATGCCGGCGGGTTCCTGCTGCACGGCACGGCGGCGGTGCTGCTCGCGGCCACCATGCTGGCGACAATGTGTGTGGCAACCGCCTGGCTGCGCGCCGGCGAGTGGGCGCCGAAGTGCCAGAACTTTGGGCTAGTCGCCTTCGTCATCTGCCTGAACATCGCGGGCGACCGTGGCAACGAGCTGCTTCGCTATCTCGTGGACCAGCTCAGCCTGCTCCTGCGATTGACCACTCCGCCAGGCTGGATGGTCAGTTGGTTCATGGACCGGCCCGCTGGAGAAATGCGGGCCGCGCTGTGGCTGCTGCCGGTTGCCGCTGTGCTCGCCGCGGCATTTCCCGCGTGGCGGCGGCTGCGCGACACCTACGTGGTGCAGGAGTCCGCACCCCGACTGCCCCAATTGACGCCCGTGCAGGCCATGCAGTTCCTGATGGTCACCCGGCGCAATGAACTCGCCACGCCCTGCCTGCTGGGCCTGTCGGCCATCGAAGAAAGCCTGCGCGGGCGCGCCTTCCTCGGTGCGCGACCAGGGCTCCACTGCGGCTGGATTGACCGGCTCGTCTGGCGTTGGCTGACCGCGCGCGAACGGGTGCTGCTGGACTTCCTGGTGCTGGTGCTCCCGCGCTGGGCAGGCATGTGGCGGCTTGGTCTGGCGGCGGGGGCGGTCGGACTGTTGTCCTGCGTCCTGCTCCGCGCCTCGCAGCCGGAAGCCTACTGGCTCGCCGGCGCGCTGGGTGGCCTCGGGCTGCTCGTCATGGCCCTGCCCATGTCCAACGGGTTCAGCCGTGCCTTCGCCCCCTGCCCCGTGGCCGGTGGCGCACCGCTCACCTTCGCCGGCTGCCTGCCAATCGGCTATGCGGAAGTCTTCCGCCTGGACGGGAAGGTCAGCCTGGTCCGGGCAATGGCCGGGCTGCCCCTGGCACTGGCCTTCGGCGGCACGTTGGCCGCGCTGGTTAACGTCGCGCCAGCGCTGGGCGCACTCATGGCCCTCAAGGCCGTGGCCGGCGTGCTGGCGCTGCGGAGTTTGATGGTGACCTTCATGTTTTCCAGCGGGACCAACGACACTCAGCTTACGAAGCTGCGCGGCTGGGCGATGCTCCTGAGCGTGCTCTTCGTCGGCATCACCACGCTCGTCCTGGGCATCGTCACGGTGATGATGACCGCGTGGTGGAACTTGATTACGCTGCCAGCCATGGCGCTGTTGTGCTGGGCGTTTCACCGCTACCATCGCCGACGCTACGACCGCATGGGCTTCGACCTCCAGCCCAGCAAGCTCCTCGGGCAGTATCCGGTGGGCTGACGCTACAGGTGCTCCCCCGCCAGCACGTCGGTCTCCTTCAGCGCGAGTTGAAACGGTTCCAGCGGCATGGGGCGGTCATGACCCATGAATTCCTCGCAGACGCGGAAGAACTCCTCGCGGGCGTCCACGCGGCGGATTTGATGCAGGAACCGGCCCTCCGCGTCCACGCCCAGGCCCACGAAATTCAGATACTTCTTCATCTTGTGGACCTGCGCCAGTTCGCGGACGCCGGGTGTGCGGACGGCGTCGTAGAGCGCGCGGACATACTCCAGCACATCACGTCCGCGCGGGACAAAGAGCGGCTCGCCGCGCTGATGCTGGCGGATCTGGGTGAAGAGCCACGGGTTGCGGATCGCGCCGCGCCCGATCATCAGGCCGCGCGCGCCGGTGAGGCGGAGCACCTCGGCGGCCTTGGCGGGGGAATACACGTTGCCATTGGCCATCACGGGGCAAGGCATCGCGGCGGCGGCCCGCGCGATGAAGTCGTAATGCACCTCGCTCCGATACATCTCCAGCACGGTGCGCGCGTGGACGGTGAGCAGGTCCAGCGAGTGGCGCGCGAAGATGGGCAGCAGTTCGTCGAAGACGTGCGGTGAATCGAAGCCGATGCGCGTCTTGACTGTGAACGGAATGGTCACCGCCTCGCGCAACGCGCCGAGGATGGCGTCCACGCGCCTGGGCTCGCGCAGCAGGCCGCCGCCCGCGCACTTCTTGTAAACCACCGGCGCGGGACAGCCGAGGTTCAGGTCAATCGCCGCGACCGGGAGCTGCTGGAGGAACTTCGCCGTGCGGATCAGCGCCGGGATGTCGTTGCCGATCATCTGCGCGATGATGGGCCGGCCGGTGACGTTCGCGGTGATGGACTGGACGATCCACTTCTCCGGCGTGGAGACGGCGTGGACGCGGAGATACTCGGTCCAGTAAACGTCCGGCCCGCCGTAGCGCGCCATGAGGGTCATGAACGGGAGGTCGGTCACGTCCTGCATCGGGGCGAGGGCGAGGACGGGGGCATCCACGCAGAGCTGGTCCGCAAATTTGGATTCAGTCGGCATGCTCAATCAGGGTGCCCGGCGGGCCGCCAATTCGTGCAGGAACTGCATTTGCGCCTTGCTCTCGATGGCGACTGGTTGCGCGCTGCGAACCTGCTTCACTGCCGCTTCGAAGCCGAGCCCATGGAGAATGAGGTGAGCTGCCAGCATGGTTCCGGTCCGGCCAATCCCAGCCTCGCAATGCACGGCCACCGGCAAGTGATCAGCCAGGCAGGCGTCAATAAACTGGCTGCACTGGCGGGCTTGCACCAAGGAAGGAGGGGCATTGTTCGCCATCGGGAAGCAGGCGAAGCGGAAGCCGGCGGCGGCATACACGGCTGCGTCCGATGGCAGGTTGAGCAGCGATACAACGGCCCGAATGCCGGCACGGTGCAGTTCAGGCAAATCGTCTTGAAAGGCATCCAACGGTCCGCCCATCTGATAACGCCGTTCGAAAGCGATCAAGGGCATCGGCATCCCGGCGAGTTGGCCGTCAATTACCCACCACAAGTCTGGATGGCTCAGGGTCATTGGAATTGCGGGTGCGCCCGCAGCCGTTCCCATGTTTCCTCCGTGAGCGGGGCCTGGCGATACTTCGGCTCGTGGAGCGGCTCGGCGCTGGTTGAGCGGCGGGCGCGTTCCAGCCACTTGCAGTCGAGCGGTTCGTCCAGCAGGGCGAGGGTGTTCGCGGCGAGGGTGGTTTCCTCCTTCTCGCCGGTGGCGTGGCCCACTCCCACATGGAAGCCCGCCAGCAGCCACGTCACGCGCAGCAGTGTGGCGCGGGAGTAGGTGGGCATGGCGCAAGGACGCGCAGGGTCGAGGTGGCGGAACAGGCTGGTGAAGAGCGGGAGCGTCCACATCTCGGGGTTTTTCGCGGGGGAAAAGGCGTCGAAGAGGATGGCGTGCGGGGCAGGCGGAGCGCCGGTCTCCGACCCGGCGTTTCGGGGAGACGGGAAGGAACCCGCCGCGTCGGAGACCGGCGCTGCGGGAACAGGCACGTTTCTCAGCCAGGTGGGGAAGTCGCCGACGCATACGTCCCAGGTGACGTATCCCGCCCCATTCCCTCGCTCCGCCCGGCCCTCCGCCAGCAGCGTGCCCACCAGTTCCTCATAGCCGCCGAAGTAGCCCAGTTCCCCCGCGTGCTGGAGGGCGAAGCGCAACGGCTCCAGCGTATGATCAAAGCTGATCAGCCGCACGCGGCACGGCAGGTCCCGTGCGGCCTGCAAGACGGTCAGGGCATTCGCCGCCGCGCCCAGGCCCACGTCCCAGATCACGAACTCGCCCGTATGTGCCGCCAGCCGCTCGCGGAGCCGGAGCTGCCGCACGTAGAGCGCCTCCGCCTCCGCCGCCGGGCCGATGACCGGGTGAAACGTCTCGGCCTCCGCATGAGAGCGGACGCTGCGGACGCCGTTGGCGAGAGTGACAAGGCTGTAGCCAGGAAACGACACGGGCGGGACGGTAGCAACGGGCTGCACCGGGTGAAACGGGGAAGTTCGAAGGCCCCTGTCCTACTTCTACTCCTACTCGTAATCTTAATCCTCCCCACCCGAAGAGCAGGCTTAAGAGTAGGAGTAAGATTAGGGGTTCTCCGCTGTTTTCAGTGGAATGGGTGTGGGAGAAGCTCCAAATCCCAAGTTCCAAATTCCAAAAAAGCGCCAAACTCCAAATTCCAAAGGGAGGCGGCGCACGGCACTCGGCAGCCGGACCGAACCAGCCCTTGGGCCAGGGTCCGAAGCAGGGTGGAAGCCCTGGCGGGGTGCCACGCCAAGCCATTGGAATTTGGGCATTGGAGTTTCTTTGGAGCTTGGGACTTGGAATTTGGAATTTCCCTGCCCGCCTCCCCGTTCCACCGAAAACGGCGAAGAACCAGATTAGGAGCAGGAAGTCTGCGTGCTTTTCATGCCTGTTGCGCGAAGGCCGCGCTTCGGCAGGAGAGTCCAGCCACCGCCTTTGAGGCAATCCAGAGCAAAACCACCGCCCACGCATGAAAAACCCGGTCTGGCAAGGCACTTGCTTAATTGCACTTGCTCGTCGCCCACGAGCCGCCGGGGCAGGTTCCGGACAACTTTGCCCGACCAAACCAACGGTAGTCCTGGGCGACGTTGCCGAGCGGTTGGTGGATGCGAACGGGCTTCACTCGCATCCATCGCGCGGAAAAACTGCCGGCAACGTCGCCTTTTTTGAAGAAGCGAGCGGTTCGTTTCCGTCAACCAATGCGTTCCCGTATGGCACGCGCGTATCCAGAGGCACCGGTGACCGGCCCGACCAACTTGGAAGTGGTCTGGCAGCGACGTTCGCGCGCCCGGCAGATACGGGTTCATTTCATCCCCACCCCGTCCACTGCGGCCGAGCCCCCACGGCCCAGTGCGACGGAACTGACCTGGCTGCCCCGCCAGGAGTCACCGGACAAGCAAGGACCGTCCGGAGGATGACGCCGACGCCGGCTGAAACACAGCACCGGAGCGGGGCTGCTCCCTCCCCCTGAATCGCGCCCGAGACCGACGCGCTGGTCTGCCTCAGGTCGGTTCGGGGGGAGGGAGGATAGCCTCTACTGGCTCAGTCCGAGCCGGAATGGATACGTATCCTCCAGCGGGCCATTCTGGCCGGCGACCAGCAGACGGGCCGCAACGGGATTGGAAACCTGCGCCTGCTTCAGCTCCGGCACCGCCAGTGCCTCCCGCGTTGCCATCCGGAGCAATCCACCCTCCCGGTAGAGCGTGATGGAGACATGCTCGTTCCGGCGGATGCAGGACTTGATCGCCTCCGCGTCCTTCTCGCACTGGAGGAGCGTCTTCCACGAGTAGATATGCTTGGGCTTGTGGAAGTCGCTGTTCGCGATGAACGGCAGCCGCTTCAGCCCCACGGGCGCGAAGATGTCGTTGCGGTTGGCGATCTCCCACGCGTCCAGCAGCGGCGCGAAGAGGTCCTGGTTTTCCCAGAGGTAGAGCGTGTTCTTGCCCCACTCGCTCTTGAAGACATGCGGGTGTGAGGCCACGGCCAGCCCGCCCTGCGTGTGGATGTGCGCAATGGTCTCGGGCAGATCGAGCGACGAGGCGATGGGGGCCTGCAGGTCGATGCCCAGCAGGTGGGCGGAACTCTTCTTGGACAGGCCATCCTTGTTGAACTCGATGCCGGTCAGGAGGAGCATCCCATACTTGCGCCAGGCGCGACGGCGTTCCCGCGCGAGCACCTCGAAGTATTCGTCGAGCTGGCTCTCGGCGAGCACCAGGTTGCTGAGCTTGCTCAGTTTGCCGATGAGCCGGCGCGGGTCGGCGAGGTGATCGGTGACGCAGATGCAGTCAAAGCCGCGCGGGCCATAGAAATCCACCAGCTCCGGCACGGTGAGCTTGCCGTCGGAGTAATTGCTGTGGATGTGGAAGTCGCAGAGCAGCGCGCGGCGGGCCTGCGTGCCGTCCACAATGGCGGGCGCGGTGATTTGAGACGCTGGGAGTGCTTCCGGCAGGCCGCTGGACGACGGACTGATGGGAGCGACCGGGGTGACCATGGTGCCGGTCTGGGGCAGGGCGAGAATCTCCGGCACGGACGGGGCGAACTTCGTCCAGTCGCCCCGGTCATTGCACTCCTCCAGCACCAGCTCCGCGATCCGCAGCGAGGCGTCGGGCCGGGAGATTCTGGTGAGGTTCGCACGCCATTCCCGCCAGAGCCGGGCGTTCTTGGCAAAGGCGTCTTCGAGAATACCAGGGACTTCGCGATTCCGGTCGGCGACCGCGCCGAGGCCGAGCTGCTGGATGAGCCGGGCGTTGCCCTCCTCCTGGCCGGGGATGATCTGGTTCACGATCATCGGGCAGCGCGCGGCGATGGCTTCCTGCACGATCGCCCCGCCCGCCTTGCCGATGAGCGCGTGGTGCGTGAGCATCAGCGTGGGCATCTGATTGGTCCAGCCGAGGATCTGCACGCGGTGCAATTGCTTGGCGAAGCGCTCCATCAGCTCCGCCTTCAGCTCGGCGTCGCGGCCCACCGTGATGGTGAGGTGGGTGCGGTCGAGGTCGAGCAGGCGTTCGAGCACGGCCCCGGCCTTCTTCTTGCCGTGGTTGATGACGTAAAGCAGGCGGATGGGGCCGTCGTCATCGAGCGGGATCGGAACGAGGTCGGGATTCGCAAAAAGCGGACTGACGGGAAAGCCCAGCGGCCGGATACGCGCCTCCTCCACGCCGGCCGCGCGCAGCACGGTGGCGGTCGGCTCGTTCGCAACGATGAAGACGTCGCTCGGCGCGCGGTGCCAGGCGGCGTTTACCGAGATGGAGTCGGTGACGATGGTGATGAAGCGAAAGGGCTTCTCCGAATGGTCACGGAACAGCTCTTTGATCACCGGCGCGTAAGCGGGATACGTGGACACCACGCAATCCGGCTGGGTGACCCGCAGCACGTCGCCCAGCGCATGCCGCAGCCGCGTGAGGCCGCCAATGCCGCTGTCCGCGAAGGAGACATGGTCGAGCATCGCGTAGATGCCGCGCCAGAGCGTGGGCGCGTGACGCACGACGCCGAGGTGCGCCTTCTTCACGAGAGTGTTGAAGCGCCCGTAGGTGCTGTCGAACAGGTCGAGCACCTCCACCTGGACATCGCCAGAGACCTGCTCCAGCGCGTCGCGCAAATTCCGGGCCGCCGCATTATGGCCCTCGCCAAAGCCCGCTGTAAGGATAAGCACCTTCTTCATGGCACGTTTCTTCTGAACGTGCGGGAGGCAGGTGACGGAGCCGGGACGGTGAGGTGACGATTGGGTGAAGAACCAAAGACTCAGGGATGGTAAAGCTCAAGGCGGGAGCGATGCTTTTGGCAACCAACCATTCCGCTGAACGCAAACGCACGGCACGGCACCGCAACTCAAGTTGCCCACCGAGACACGATGAACACAGGGATATGCCATGATCGCCGCTCTGTGTCCCTCCCCCGCACCGACGAGAAACCGCAGCGGATTTCCCGCAGATTCAGGACGACCACAGATAGTTTTCCCATCTGTGGTCGTCCTGAATCTGCGGGAACCTTCTGAGTCCTCTCGTCCCTGTCCTCTCTGCGTGCCTCGGCGTTCTCAGCGTCTCTGCGTTAAAGCGATTCGGCCTGATGCCATCCCGCCAGCTCAGACGATTTCCGCCACGTCCCCGTGCGCTGCTTCCATCAGCCGACCGACCCGGGCCACGAGTTCACGCGGGCTGAAGGGCTTGGTCATGTAGTCATTCGCCCCGACCTGCAGGCCGAGCTTGCGTGTCTGCTCGGTCGCCAGCGCGGTGAGCATGAGGATGGGGATGTGCTTGGTGGAGGGCAGCAGCCGCAGCATCTCGCACACGGCGAGGCCGTCGAGCCCGGGGAGATTCACATCCAGCACGATGGCGTCGGGCAACGTGCGCTGGGCGTTGGCGAGGGCGCTGGTGCCGCTGTCGGCGTGGTTCACCTCATAGCCGGCCTCGCGCAGGTTATAGTCCACCATCTCCCGCAGGTCAGATTCATCATCCACAATCAGCACGCATCGCGACATAGGGGTGGTTATATCGCTCATGCACCGCCCGGTAACAACGGCGGAGCCGTGAAAGGATGGTGACAATCCAGTGACGGTGGCGTGGCCGATGGCGCTCGGGGTCGCGGCAGCGTCTTGGAGTGCGCCGGCCCTCCGGCGCTTTTTTGAGGCGTGGAGGAATCCATGCGCCCAGCTTTCACCGTAAGCCGACCACTCCGCACGCTGTGTCAGAATTGAGGTGCCCGCTGGTGCGCCCGAACCAAAAGCGGGGGGGCCACCGCACTCCAAGACGCTGGCGCGATATACATGCCCAAGCCGGTCGCGCAGCCGCTTGGGACTACGTGAACGTGAAGGGTCCACAACGTGCGCCGTCACCGTCCCGTTTCGCGGAAGTTGCAATTGTCATCTGTCCACGGGCGGGTCCGCTCGGCTACATGCTGGGTGGTGAGCGTGTTTGCCATCACCAAGGCCGCCATCGGCCCACTGAATGTCGGGGTGAAAAAGTTCCAATTCACCCCTGGCCACTCCGACGACCCATCCTGCCAAGTATGAATACCACCCTTTCCCATCCCAGAACCACCACGCTCGGCGCCCGCGTGCTCGCGCGGGGCAGCCTCGCCGAGCGCTACAGCCTCCGCCTCGCCCGTGACCGCGCCGATCTGCTCGCGGCGCAGACGCTCCGGTTCCTGGTCTTCAACGTGGAGCTGAACGAAGGTCTCGAAGCCAGCTACGCCACCTGCCGCGATGCCGATCAGTTTGACGAAGTCTGCGATCACCTGGTTGTGGAGGATCGCGCGAGCGGAGACATCGTCGGCACCTACCGTGTGCAGACCGGCACCATGGCGGCGGCGAACTTGGGGTTCTACAGCGCGGGGGAATTCAACTTCGCTCCGTTCGCGCCAATGGGCGGGCAGCTCGTCGAGCTAGGCCGCGCGTGCGTGCACAGCCAGCACCGGAACATCGGCGTGCTGGCCCTGCTCTGGCAGGGCATCGCCCGCTATGCCCGCGAACGCGGCGGGCGCTATCTGGTGGGCTGCAGCTCGCTCTCGACCGTGGACCCGGCGGCGGGTGCGGCGGCGTGGTCGCAGCTCATCCGCACGCACCTCGCGCCGGAGCCGTGGCGCACGGTGCCCGTCCCGGCCTATCACTGCCCGCTGGACCAGATCGCGACCGAGCCGGTCCGGCTCCCGCGCCTGCTGTCCGGTTATCTCTCGCTTGGAGCCCGCATCTGCGGTCCGCCCGCACTGGACCGGGAGTTCCGCACGATTGATTTCCTCACGTTGATGGACTTGGAGACCCTGCCTCCGGGCACCCTGGGCTGAACCATGCAACGCGTGTTTGTCATTTTCCGTTCCGCAGGGCGGCTGGGCCTGTTCTTGGGCGTAGCGGCATTGGCGCTGCTGCATGCGGCGTGGCAGGCCTTCACCGAGCGCAAGCTTCCCGCGGCGACCCGGCGCGCCCGCTGGCTGCGGCGCTGGTGCCGGTGCGTGCTGCCGATGATCGGCGTAGAGGTTGAGCTGCGCGGCCGTGCGCCGGACGGAGGGATGCTGGTCTGCAATCACGTCAGCTACCTGGACATGCCCGCGCTGACGGTGGCGACGGAGATGGTGTTTGTGTCGAAGGCCGAGGTGCGCCACTGGCCGTTGCTGGGGCTCATCGCCCACTTGGGGGGCACGTTCTTCGTGGACCGTGAGCGCCGTTCGGCCGTGGCCGATGTCGGCGCCGGGTTTGCGCCAGTCATCGAGGAGGGCGTCGTGCTGACCTTGTTCCCGGAAGGCACCAGCAGCGGTGGGGACCGCGTGCTGCCCTTCCACAGCTCTCTGCTCGCGCCCGCCGCCCAGCACGGCTGGCCGGTCACGCCTGCGCGGATCAGTTACGAAGTGGAAGGCGGTTCAGTCGGGCATGAGGTGGCCTATTGGCGCGACATGACCTTCCTGCCGCATTTCCTGAACCTGCTCGGGAAGCGACGGGTGCGGGCCGTGGTCCACTTCGGCGAACCGCTGCGGAACTCAGAGCGCAAACAACTCACCCGGGAACTGCATCGCGCCGTCAACAATCTGGTGGCACCGGTGCCCGGACAACCTACCCTGGCTGTGCGAGCCTGAACACTCAGGCAGCCGCACCCGCAAAGCTCAGGATGCCGGCGTGACGCTCGGTGCGGCAGGCGTGGTGGGAGCCGGAGCGGGCGGCGGGGTAACGCTTACTGGCGCAACCTTGGCGGCCTTGGGCTTGGAAACGGGGCTGGGCCTGGCCTTGGCTGCGGAAGCGGCCGGTTTTGCTTTGGGTGCCTGGGCGGCCTTTTTCAATTTCGAGAGAGCCTTCTCGAGCTTCACGGCCTTCTTCGCAGCCTTCTTCGCGGCCTTGGCTGCAGTGGCTGCGGTTGCCTGCGCGGTCTTGGCGGCATGCTTGGCGGCCTTGGCCTGCTTGCGCGCCGCCTTCACGGCGGCCTTGGCCCGCTTGGCGGCTGCCGTCAGCGCCACGGCTTTGGCCTCAGCGGCCTTGAATTCAGCCTGGGTGGATTGCGCGACCTCCCGTGCGGACTCGACGGCACGGGCCTGCTTCTGGATTTCAGTCATCCCCCTTTGCTAACCCGTATGCGCCATCTGTCAACCGACGTTTTTGTTACATTTTTCCACCAAATTCATGCCGGGACAGCCGATGTCCGACCAGCCCTGCCAGCCTGTCCGCATGAAAAACATCCTCTCCCTCTGGAGCCACGGAATCGAAGCGATCGCGAATTTTGGGCAGGCCACGCTGCACCGGCGGCGTGATGGTCGCTATGAGTTGCACGGTGGCACCGCGGCCGACCGGGGAGACGCGCTGGAGTGGGCCTCGCTCTTCAAGCACGACGCGGTGTTTTCCCACCGGACAGACCGGGATGTCTCAGCCCTTCCCGCGCCGTCCTCGCGCTGGTAGATTGGCGTCATGCCGCGCGACGACCTGTTCGCTTTAGCCGAGACGCCCCCCGCGTCTCCGGTGCCCGTTGCGCCGGAGTCGTCGCCCGCGGACCCCACCGCCGCCATGCCGCTCGCCGCGCGCATGCGACCCCGCAACCTCGACGAGTATTGCGGCCAGCAGCACATCCTCGCGCCCGGCATGCTGCTGCGGCGCGCGATTGAGGCGGACCGCATCCAGTCGCTCATCTTCTATGGTCCGCCCGGCACGGGGAAAACCTCCCTCGCCCAGATCATCGCGCGACAGACGAAGTGCAAGTTCGAGCGTCTCAGCGGCGTCGAATCAAACGTCGCGGACATGCGGCGCGTGCTGGCCGGTGCGGCCAACCGCCTCGAAAACACCGGCCAGACCACGATCCTCTTCGTGGACGAAATCCACCGCTTCAACAAGTCGCAGCAGGACGTGCTGCTGCCCGACGTGGAGAGCGGCGTCATCCGGCTCATCGGCGCGACCACGCACAACCCGTTTTTCTTCGTCAACTCGCCGCTGGTCTCGCGCTCCCAGATCTTCGAGTTGAAGCCGCTTTCCGAGGACGATCTCTTTGACCTGATTGCCCGCGCGCTGATGGATGCGGACCGGGGCATCGGCTACCTGAAGATCAAGATCGCGAAGGAGGCCGCGCAGCATCTTGCCCGCGTAGCCGATGGCGACGCGCGCAAAGCACTCAACTCGCTGGAGATCGCCGCGCTCACCACCGCGCCCGAAACCGACGGCACCATCCGCATCACGATGGAAGTGGCGGAGCAGTGCATCCAGAAGAAGGCCATCGTGTATGACGGCGATGGCGATGCGCACTACGACACGATCAGCGCCTTCATCAAGTCCATGCGCGGCAGCGATCCCGACGCCGCGCTCTACTGGCTGGCGAAGATGATTCACGCCGGCGAAGACCCGCGCTTCATCTCGCGCCGCATCCTCATCTGCGCCGCCGAGGACGTGGGCCTCGCGGACCCCATGGCATTGGTGCTGGCGCAGGCCGCGCACCAGGCGGCGGAGTTTGTGGGCTGGCCGGAGGCGCGCATTCCCATCGCGGAAGCAACGATCTACATCGCCACGGCGAACAAGAGCAACAGTGCCTACAAGGCCATTGACGCCGCGCTTGAAGACGTGCGCTCCGGCCGCACGCTCCCGGTGCCCGAACACTTGCGCGACGGCAGCTACGCGGGCGCAAAACGTCTCGGCCACGGCGAAGGCTACCAATATGCGCACGAGGGTGAAGGTCACTTCGTGCCGCAAGCCTACCTGGCCGAAACCCGCCGCTACTACGAGCCGACCGAGCAAGGGGTGGAGAAGAAGATCAAGGAGCGCGTGGAGAAATGGCGGGCACTGGCAGCGGAAATCACTGCCAAAGGCCAGCGAAGCAAGGAAGCGAGTTCATAATCTGGCTCAGATTGGCCGTATGGAGCAGATTTTGAACATCGCTGTTTGTGGAGCACCAAAGGCTGGAAAGTCAGAACTGCTGTTGAAGTTGGCCGAACTGACAGGGTCAAAGCCTCCAGTGTGGATCGCGTGTCCAGATCGATTCGCACGCAGCGTAGTAGATTCTGAAGGACGGCGAATCCGGTTTTCTGCAGCCACAGGCTCCATCTTCTATCGGGAGCAGATGATTACCCAGGTGCTTTCAGATGCAGATTTGGTGGTCTATGTGGTCTCTGCTGATCCAGACACAAATGCCGAACAGGTCAAAGTCTTTCGAGACTACCTACGTATTGCGGAGCGCATGGGAAAGACTTGGGCACATATCCCGTGGGTGGTGGTGCTGAACAAGACTGACATGGGTGTCGAAAATCCATTGGCAAAGAGTCTTCCCGCGTTCCTTGTTGAACCCGCCGTTCACTGTGTTGCGACCCGCAGTTCCGGCATCGAAACGCTTTTGAAGGAACTGCTGAAGCAAATGGACGTTGTAAACACAAATGCAGTAGTTAAAGGGGGAAAGCTCGCGCTTCGGCAACAATTCCGCTCCAGGACAAAAACCCATTCACCTGCGGAACGCGACCTCGCTTCCGTGCAAATCACCCAATCTTTAAAGCAAGCAACTGCATGGAATCGTGCCGGAGCTGTTTTGCTTTACGCGCCGTTGCCAAGCGAGCCGGACATTTCCCCGCTGCTCACCGACGCCCTGGCCGCCGGCAAGCTCCTCGCCCTCCCGCGTTTCAACCCCGCCACCAACGCCTACGAAGCCGTGCAGGTCACAGACCTTGCCCATGATTTGGCCCTCGGCCCCTTCCAGGTGCGGGAGCCGGTGGCGTCGTGCCCCGTCGTGCCTTTGAACCGGCTGGACTTGGCGCTCGTGCCCGGTTTAGGCTTTGACGCTCGCGGGCGTCGCCTCGGGCGCGGCAAGGGACATTATGACCGGCTGCTGGCGGGCTTCACCGGGATGAAAATTGGCGTGGCATTCGACTTTCAAATCGTGGACGAAGTGCCCTGCGAGGCGCATGACATCGCGCTCGACGCCGTCGTCACGCCGACGCGGTGGCTGGCGGCACTAGAACGCTGAGAACGCATAGCTGATGGTCCAAAGTCCAAACCCCAAAGTCCAAGGTCCAAGCCGTGCCCCTAAGCACAACGGGCTGCGACTGTCCGACTTTGGACCTCGGACTCTTGGACTTTGGACTTCTTCTCCCCCGCCCGCATGAGCCTGTTCGCCGCATTTGGCCTTCCTGAAGCGAGTTGGATTGTTCTCGGCGCGGCTTTGGGCTATGCCTTCATGCGCTTTCAGGAGCGGGCGCGGAAGGAAGAGTTCGAGACGCAGCGCAAAGAACAGCTTGAGGCCACCAAACGCGAGGCGGAATCCATCCTCCGTGAAGCTCGCGTTACCGTTAATGAGGAGGCCATCAAGCTCCGTAACCAGGCGGAACTCGCTTACGTTACCCGCCAGCAGGAGATCACCGCTGCTGAGCAACGGCTGGCTCAGCGCGAGTCCCTGCTCACCACTCAGCTCGAAGGCTTCATCCAGCGCGAGAAGTCCCTCCAAAACCAGCAGGCGTCGCTCGACCAGCGCGACTGCGCGCTCGACAAAGCCCGTGCCGAGGCCGAAGCCCTGGCCCGTCAGCGCCGCGAACTGCTCGCCCAGGCCGCCCACCTCTCCGAGCCCGACGCGCGGGCGCAGCTCCTGAAGGAATGCGAGAACGAGGCCGTCCGCGACGCCAACGAAATCTCCCGCCGCATCCTCTCGGAGGCGAAGAACAAGGCTGAAGACCAGGCCCGCCGCATCATCTCGCTGGCGATCCAGCGCTACGCGGCGCAGCACACTTATGAAACCACCACGGCCACCATCGCGCTGACGGGCGACGAGATCAAGGGCCGCATCATCGGCCGCGAAGGCCGCAACATCCGCGCGTTCGAGGCGTTGACCGGCGTGACCGTGCTGATTGACGACACGCCCGGAGCAGTTGTGCTGTCGGGCTTCGATCCCGTGCGCCGCGAGATCGCCCGCGAGGCGATGCAACGCCTCATCCTAGATGGACGCATCCATCCCACGCGCATCGAGGAAGTCGTCGCGAAGGTGCGGGAAGAAATCGACGAGAACGTGCGCAAGGCCGGCGAGGACGCCATCTTCCGCGCGGGCGTGCCGCCGCTGCATGAAGAGATCGCGATGGTGCTGGGCCGGCTCAAGTTCCGCATGAGCTTCTCGCAGAACGTGCTGGACCACTCGGTGGAGGTTGCGCATCTCACCGGCCTGCTCGCGGCGGAACTCGGGCTGAACATCCCCGCCGCCAAGCGCGCCGGCCTGCTCCACGACATTGGCAAGGCGCTCCAGCAGGACATGGAGGGTTCGCACGCCATCATCGGCGCGGACTTCTTGAAGCGCCTTGGCGAGGCCGAAGACATCGTCAACGGCGTCGCCTCGCACCATGACGAAGTGCCGCACACCTGCCTCTGGGGCATTCTCGTGAGCGCCGCTGACGCCATCAGCGCCAGCCGTCCCGGCGCGCGTTCGGAGTCCATGGACACCTACATCAAGCGCCTGGAAAACCTGGAGAAAATCGGCCTCAGCTTCCCCGGCGTGGACAAGTGCTACGCCGTGCAGGCGGGCCGCGAACTGCGCGTCTTCGTCCAGCCTGAAGTCCTCACCGACGAGCAGGCCACCGCCCTCGCGCGGAACCTCTGCCGCAAGATCGAGGACGAGATGCAATACCCCGGGCAGATCCGCGTGACCGTGATCCGTGAGACCCGGGCGGTGGAGTTTGCGAAGTAGCCGCGAACGGAAAGTGATTAGTAATTAGTGATCAGTCCGCGTGTGGGTTGGCGTGGCTCGGGACTAATTACTAATCACTGATTACTCGCCTCCCTTCCCTGACCTCGTTACAAACCGCTCGTGCAAGCCAGTTCCAAAGCCGTGGTCGTCGAGTTCCTGCGCGGGCGGGGCTTCCAATCCGTGCTGGACGCACCCAGCGGCGGCGGGTGGCTGCAGGATGCGCTCGGGCCGGGCAAGGCCGTGGATGGCATCGACCTCTACGTGGACTCGGCGACCGGCTACCGCCGCTTCTGGAAGTTCGATCTGGATGAAGGCCTGCCCGAGGACTGCCGGGACTACGATCTCGCCTGTTGTTGCGAAGGCCTGGAGCACGTCGGCAACCCGCTCCGTCTGCTCCGCCATTTTCACCGTTCGCTCAAGCCCGGCGGCACGATCATCGTCACCACGCCGAGCGTCTGGTATCCGCAGGCGCGGCTGCAGTTTCTGCTGCGCGGTTTCTTCCCGTCGTTCCCGCCGCTCGCGGGCAAGATCGTGCCCGGCTCGCACATGCACATCATGCCGTGGTCGTGGGCGCAGTTGCATTTGTATCTGCGGCTCGCGGGCTTTGTGGAGCCGCAGTTGCTACCCGAGCCGCTCTCGCGCGGCAAGCACCTGCACGAGCACCTCTTCGCGATTCCGACGCGCCTGTATTGCCGCAGCCGGCTGAAGCGCGCGCAGAACGAGGAGGAACGGCAGTTCTGGCAGACTGCCGCCAGCGACGAAGCCCTGCTGAGCCGCCATCTCATCGTCACCGCGCGGAAGCCCTGAGATCATGCTGCCGTCCGCCCAGCGCCTGTGGCGCATCGCCCACTCGGAAAGCTCCCTCGGCTGGGGCGGCCAGGAGCATCGGGTGCTGGCGGAACTGGTCGGGTTTCAAAAACGCGGCTGCCCGGTCTGGCTGCTCGCTCCTGAGAAGGCCTTGATCATTCAGCGTGCCAGGGACGCCGGAATTCCGGTCGTGCCGTTAAGCATTGCCAAGCTGATGTTCCCGCTGAACGTCGTGCGCCTCGCCCGGTGGTTGCGCCGCGAGCGCATCGAGGTCCTCAACCCGCACAGCTCACGCGATGGCTGGCTGCTGGGGATCGCCGGCCGGCTGGCGCGGGTGCCGCTCATCATCCGCACGCGGCACATTGACGTGGATTATCCGAACGCGTGGTTCAGCCGGCACGCGTTCACCACGCTCGCGGACCATGTGCTCACCACAAGCCGGAAGATCACGGCGCGCTTTCAGTCGGTCTTCGGCCTGCCCGACGACCGCATCAGCACGGTGCCAACGGGCATTGATCTGGAACGCTTTTCCGCGGATGGACCACGGGCCGCCCTGGCGTCGGCGAACCCCGGAGCGCCACTCGTTGGCATGGTCTCGGTGCTGCGCTCCTGGAAGGGCCACACGACGTTCCTGCAAGCCGCGCGGCAACTGCTGGACAGCGGCCATGCGGCCCGCTTCGTGATCGTGGGCGATGGCCCCATGCGTCCGGTCATTGAACAACAGATCACCGATTTGAAGCTGGGGGGAGCGGTGCGGCTCCTTGGCCATCGTGAGGACGTGCCGGAGGTGCTGCGTGCGCTGGACGTGCTGGTGATCGCCTCGACACGTCATGAAGGCGTGCCGCAGATCGGCCTGCAGGCGCTCGCGACCCGCACCGCCGTGGTGGGCAGCGACGTGGGCGGCACACCGGAGATCATCCGCGCCGGTGAGACGGGCCGGAACTTTCCCGCCGAGGATGTGGGCGCGCTCGCGCGGGCCGTGCGAGAAACGCTCGCCGAGCCGGAAGCCACGCAGCGGATGTGCGCGCAAGGCCGCCTGAGGGTCGAGGAGCGCCACAGCCTGGACGCCATGCTCGACGAACTCGACGGCATCTACCGGCGGTATCTGGGTGACTGAGCCCGATCCTGCCCGCTAAACACGCGAAAAGTCGCGAAAAACGGAACCCGACTTCTGCAACCGTGGACTGTGATGAGGTTCCCGCCGAACCGTGAGCTAGGCCTTACCCTTTTGCCTCCGCAAGCGTGCTCCTTCCATTTCGTCTGTTTCGCGTGTTTCGCGGGCCCTTCAGGTTTGGGTTTGAAGGCCGCGTTCCGCACTACGGCTTGGCGGCCACCGGGGCGTCGGGCGCGAGGGATTTGAGCCAGAACGTGCCGTTGTTGCGTTCGTAGGTGGCGTAGCCCTTCTCGCCGAAGACGCCTTTGACCGAGCGCTCGGTTTCATCCCGGATCGCGCGGAGCGCGGCGGTGCGCTGGTCGGCGGACAAGTTCTTGTCGGCGCGGAGCTGCTTGGCCTGCTCCTCGGCTGCCTTCTTCATCTCGAAGGCTTTCACCGCCGCATCCTTGCCGAGTCCCTCGCGGTCGGCCGCACGGAACATGGCCTGGAAGGCGTAGTCCTGGGAACGCTTGTAATCCTGGTAGCGGTCATCACCAAGCTGGGCTTTCACCTGATCGTCCAGCGCTTTCTCGGCCGCCTTCTGCTTCTCCTTCTCCTCGCCTTTGAGGTTGAGCCCGCCGCCGAAGCCGCCCAGGCCGAACTCGTCGTCGTAGGCCTTGCGCTTCTTGAAGAGCTCGAGGAACTCCTGCTCGCTGGGTTCGAAGCCGGCCATCTGCATGCGCATCATGTTCGCGGTCATGGAAAACCGGAGATTGTAGTCTAGCAGCTCCTCGGGGGAGAGCACCCCGGCGAGCGCGGCCTCGTTCTCCTTCATCATCTTGCGCATGTCCTCGGCGTCGGGGGTGCCGCCCTTCATGGACTTCTGCATCTTGGCCTGCATGTCCTGCATCAGTTCGAAGACCTTGTTGCGCTTATCGGTCGGGAGGAAATCGAACATGGCCTCCATTTGTGTGGCGGCTCCGGCCAGCAAATCCGGCGTGTCCTCGGGAGCGGAGCCGAGCAATTCGATGAGCAGGGCGCGCTTCTCCTGGTTGAGGGCGCGTTCCTTCGCGGCGCGGTCGGGGTCCACGGCCGCCCCCATCAAGGCGCCGGGCTTCCAAAACTCGAATTTCTTCTTCGGGCCGGCCAGTTCCCTGCGCCGGGCCTCGAACAGCTTGTTCACGTCCGCCTTGATGATGTCGCGGATGGTCTCCTCCGGGCAGCCAATGCCGCGGAGGTTCGCGATGTATTTCTTGTAGTCCGCGGACTCGACAGCGTTCCAGTCGAACTTCTGCGCGACAGTGTTGGTGACCACCTGCGTGACCGTGCGGGGCTTGGCGACCGGCGCGGCTGGTTCGGCCGGAGCGGCCTTGCTCGCCGCGGGCAGAATCGCAGGCAGGGGTGGTTCGGCCGTTTTCGGGCGCAGCAACGCCGCGCCGAGGGCGAGGTTGACGACGACCGACAGGACGAGCAGGACCTTGGCATTCATGGGGCTTTGGTGGCGGGAGTGGTTTTCTTGGCCGGGTCGGCGGCGGGCATGTCCGTCGCGGGCGGTGCGGCCGCGGTGCTGGCGGCGGGAATATCGGCGAGCTTGGCGAGGGCCGTCAGCTTGACCTTCGAAGTCGTGGCCTGGCCCTTGGCAGAGGTCATCTTGATGCTGAATTCAGAGGTGAAGCTCGATTCGGCGATCACCCCCAGCTCAGGGTCAAACCAGGCCTTGCCCGAGGATTTGGCACCTTCCTCCACCGTGACACTTACCCCGGCGGCCGCCGTGCCGGGCTTGGTGGTGATGGTCCCGGAGCTTTCCACCACGGCCATCTTCCGGCCGCTGTGCTGCTCCCAGCCCTTGAAGGTGTTGGTGCCGTCCATGCTGATCGAGCCGGGACCAAAGGACTGGCTGCGCGAGACCGCCCAGGAATCACCGGGTTTCACCGGCTTGTCCGGCAGGCCGGTATGGAAGGTGTTCCAGCCTTTGATCGCCTCGTCGGAGAGCATCTGGTTCAACGTGGCCAGGGCATACATGTTCGCTCCCGCGGCCACCTTGCTGCGAAGCTGCACGCTGCCTTCGACCTTCTCCACTTTACCGTCGGCGGTGGTGAGGTATTTGACCTTGCCACCGATGAGCTTGCGCAGCGGCACGGCGAGGAAGTTGCTCCGTGCGTCCTGCTTGGGGTCGCTCCGGGAATTGAAGACCGTGGCATTGGTCCCGAACCGGTTGGTGCTGGCAAGGGCGAGCGTCTCGACTTCGACCTCCTGACCGGCACCACCGTCGCGGTCCTTCAACGTGGTGAAGGCGATTTCCTGGACCTGCGTGTTGGAAAGCTTCAAGGGCTGCTGGGTCAGGGGATTCTGGCCGTCCGTGTCGGTGATCGTCTCGATCCGCTGCACGAGCCGCTGGCCGACCGTCCACTTGGCCTTGAACTCGACCGGCGGCTCCTCCTTGGGCGGGGCGGCCGCGGCCGGTGCGGCCGCGACTGGCGGGGCCGCTGGCGCAGGCGCGGCGGCGGGGGCTTCCTCCTGCTTCTTGCACGCGGTCAGGGAAGTCAGCAGGGCGCAGGCGAGGAGACCGAGCAGCTTGCGGTGGCTGGGGATGAAGTCGTGCTCAAAAATCATGGGTTGAACAAGGCTGAGGTTCGCTGGACTGGTGCCCACCTTACCAGCCGGCGCAACTTTGCAAACACGAAACCGGCGGCCTCGCCAGCCGAGGAGCGCGGCGTTCACGCCGCCGAAGGCTGCAACTGGAAAGGTGCGCGCGAACCACTTCCAGCGTGCGCCCGTTTCGGCGGCCTGAAGGCCGCGCTCCTCGTCAGACGATTTCCAGCTCCACAAACCGCCGTTCGCACCAGCGCAACGACACGTAGCACGCGCCCACGGCCACCAGCAGGCAGCCGAACCAGTGCTGGCCGTAAAAGAGGAGCAGTTCATCACCCGGATTCACTCCGCACCAAGCGGCGAGCAGCACCGCGCCGATCACCACCGGGACGGGGGCGACGAGCACGGTGTTGGCCCACCACCCCGCCACCCGCAGCCGTTGCCCGACCAGCGCATAATAGGCAAAGGCCATCGCCATCAGCAGCACCGTGACGCAGGCCAGCCAGCCGGAGTAGGCCAGCCAGCCGGAGCGGATGCGCAAGTGCTCATGCTCGCCTGAGGCGACCCCCGCCACGCGTTCACTGCCCGGGAACGCTTGAAAGTAGCGCGTGGTCGGAAATATGCGGCCTTCAACGGTATCACTCTGCACCTCCGTGTTGGCCGCCCGCGCGTCGAGCGTCACGCGCATGTCCGGCTGAATGACCGACCAGAGAAAGCCAGGGAATTGTGGAACCAGCACAAAGATCAGGACCGCGGCGGCCTTTGCCCGGAAGTCCAGCCGGCGGTCCACCGCGCGGGTGAAGAGAAACTCAAACTGTTTGAAATTCGTCATGTTGCTCCACACCAGCGGCACCTGCGGGTAGGTCGTCAGCGCGCACATCCCCAGCAGCCAGAACAACAGCATCACCCCCAGCATCCCCGGGTAAAAGGCCGTGAGGTCGCGGCCCAGCGCGGACATCAGAATGCTCAGCCCCAGCCAGGGCAGTTGGAAGAAGACCAGGCCGAGGAAGAATTGCGCACCACCCGCCTGCCCGGCACCCAGCTCGTGTTTCAGCAGCGTGAGGAAGGGATGGCGTGCATTCATAAAACCTCCTGTTCCGCGAAGCGCTGCTCGCAGTAGCGCTGCACCACCACGGCGAGCGCGAGCAGCGCGAGCGTCAGCTCCAGCCAGTGCCGCGCGAAGAACCGCACCGTTGGCGCCATCCGGTCCTGGTCCGACTCAAAGCTGAACCTGACGACATAAAACCCGGCCAGGCCCAGCAGGATCGGCAGACATGCCAGGCACACGGCGCGCACGGTCCCCCGCTCGGTGAGGAGCCTCGCCACCAGCCCATAATAGCCCTGGGCCAGCACGATCCCGGCGGCGCTGGCCCAGACCATGGCCCAGGCAAACGCGGTCGCGGTCGCCACCGAGGCGGCCTCGAACTGGGTGGCGGGCGGCGTGTCCACAAAGTTGCGGATGTCCGGCGGAAACTGGCGGGCGACCAGACAGATGAGGCCGAAGTTGAGCAGCATCGGCAGCACCACGAACACGACGAGCATCGCGGTCTTGGCGCGGAAGTGCAGCGCACGGTCAACGGCGCGGGTGGCAAGGAACTCATTCCAACTGTGATGGGGCGGGATGCCCAGCGGAGCCAGAAAGCTCCACACGCCGCGCACGAGCGAGTTCGAGCACTCCATGATCAAGAACCACAGCCACCAGCACATCATCATCGAGGCCCAGCTTTCCTGGAGCAGCAGGAAGAGCGGAACTTCCGGTCGCAGCCAGAGCACCAGCGCCGGCCCGATGTTGATGGCCAGCAGTGCCACGGCCAGGAACCACGCAATCGGGTTGCCATAGACGGTCGCGCTGCGACCGACTTCCTGTCTCACCAGCGCGAGAAAAGGGCTGCGAGCATGTCTGGTCATAACACCTCCTGTTCCGCGAAACGCTGTTCACAAAAACGCTGCGCCAGGAAGGCAAAGAGGCCAAGCGCGAGCACAAAATGAATCCAGAACTCCGCGAAGTAGATGAACGCGGTTTGAAAGAGATGAGTTTCGTTTCCCGCAAAAAGCGGGACGGCCACCAGACTGCCCACCGGCAGCAGCGCGACGGCGCAGGACGCCAGCCGACGGCTGCGCTTCACCAGCAACTGGGAGATCAAACCATAATAGACTTGCACCAAGGCAAGGGCGGCGACGGCCACCCAGATCAGCCAGACCGCGAATACGATCGGGCCATGCCTGATTTGTGCCCACAGGGCATATTGGGTTCCGCCCACCGGCGAACCGTGATTGTCAAATTGGGGATACCCGCCGAACCATTCCACCAAGCCATGGGACTCCAGGGGCAGAGGAGATCGAGCATCGCGTGTGTCACCCATCAGGCCAGACGCTTGTTCCCCAACGAAAACCACGTCGGTTGACGAGTGAAACGATGCCGCAAGGTTCAGCAGGAGCGGCGCGGCCATGACCAGTGCCAGCGTCAGTGTTTTCGCCCGGAACCAGCACCGGAGATTGATGGCCCGCGTCCCGAAGAACTCGTCGGAGTTGCCGTCTGGCATGGTCATCAGCGGAAAGGCGCTGCGGATATCCCGTGTCAAAGCAAACGCGAAGTGAAACCCGAGCAGGAACAACCAGCCAAACAGCCATCCGATGGACCACAAGCCGATCAGCCCGGGCAATGCGGCATCGAGATCCGCGTTTTGGGACCAACCTCTGCCCATGAGCAGGACGGCCGGCAGCAAGCCCCAGACAAAGCCCAGCACCCACATCAGATGGCCAGGCGTGCCGCAACTGTGCCAGAGCCGGAACAACTCGAACTTCACCAGGGCGAGAAATGGATGCTGGTCTTTCATGGTGTCATTCGTTCAAGACTCACGCACGAGCTCGATGAAGATGTCCTCCAGGCCGAGGTGGCAGACCTCGAACTGGCAGCGGTGCTGCGCGGCCAGTTTCGCCAGCGTGGTCTCATCCGTGAGCCGCAGCGTGACGAGCGCCTCGGTCGGTGACTTCGTGAGGCGGAAGGCATCCGGCACGGTGAAGCCATCCGTGCCGTTTGCGAAGCTGTGGAAGCGCACCTGCTTCACCGTCTCCTTCAACTGATCCAGCGGCTCGCTCAGCTTGAGCGCGCCGTTGGCTATGATGCCGATCTCGTCGGCGATGCGTTCGACGTCGCTGAGAATGTGCGAGGAGAAGAGCACCGTCTTGCCCTCTTCGCGGAGCACGGCCAGCACTTCTTCCAGAAACTCCCGACGCGCGACGGCATCGAGCGTCGCCGCGGGTTCGTCGAGGATGAGCAGGTCCGGCCGTTGTGCCAGCGCCAGCAGGAAGCCGACCTGCCGCTGCTGCCCGCCGGAGAGTTCCTTGATGCGCTTCCGGGGCTCGAGCTTGAAGCGCTTCAGCACGCGGTCACACAGCGCGCCGTCCCAGTTCGGGTAAAAGGTGGAGGTGAACTCGATGAGCGCATCAATCCGCATGCCCGGCATGAGGGTCTGCTTCTCGGAGAGGTAGCCGACCCGCTGACGGTCCTCGACCGTGAAGTCCCACGGGTCCTTGCCCAGCACGCGCACCTCGCCCGCGTCCACGCGCAGCAGGCCGACGAGGAGCTTGATGGCCGTGGTCTTGCCCGCGCCGTTGCGGCCGAGGAAGCCGTAGATGCTGCCCCGGCGCACGCGCAGGTTCAGGTCGCGCACGGCGGGCGTGCCGTTGAAGGCGCGCGCCGCGTTCCGGGTTTCGATGATGAACTCGCTCATGGGTCAGCCTTTCTCCTCGGGTTGGGTGCCTGCGAATTCGCGCCGCACCAGCTTGATGACTTCCTCCTCCGCCATGCCCAGGTGCCGCGCCTCGGCCACGACCTGGGACACCGCATCCGCGATCAGCTCGCGCTTCACCTTCGCGGAACGCGTCACGTTGCCATCGGCCACAAACGTCCCCAGCCCGCGGCGCGTCTCCACCAGGCCCTCGGCCTCCAGCATCTGGAAGACCTTGGCGACGGTGAGTGGGTTGATCTTGAGCTCGGCCGCGAACTCCCGGACCGAGGGGAGCTGCGCCGCCGCCGCCAGTTCGCCGCTGGCGATGCGCTGGCGAAGCTGCGTGAAGAGCTGCCGGTAGATCGGCATCCCGCTGCTCGGATTGAGGTGAACGAACATGGCGTTGACTTACTGTATTACAACACTAATACACTAGGCCGGTGGCGCGCAAGGGGAAATTTCAAGCGGAACTGCCGCGGCCAGAACCAAGTTGTGAGCGCGGAACACGACACTTGCGAAAGCCAAGGCTCGATGCAGCCTCCTGCACAGTGCAGCCACTCTCCCTCACCCCGGCCCTCTCCCGCTGGGAGAGGGAGCCACGTAGTCCGGTTCTGTTGGCAGAGGTGTGTCTGCTGAACACGTTGCTGCCGAGGATTCTCCCTCTCCCAGCGGGAGAGGGCCGGGGTGAGGGAGGACGACCGCGAAGTCAGACGCGCGGTCGTTCTACCAAGCCATTCTCGTAACTCGTATTACGCAGCCAAGCCACCGATCGTTTGGCTCCCAAACGGAACGCTGGGAAGGCCTTCTCCATCCGTGTCTCCGCGTTATCGCGGTTCAATTTCGGAGCCCGGGCTAAAACTTCCACTCTTCCGCCGGCGCGGGCACTTCGACCGGCCGGGCGGGCAGGCTCACGCGCACGGTGGTGCCCTTGCCCGGATCGCTGGAGAGCAGCAGCTTGCCGCCGAGCAGCTCCGCCAAGCGGCGCGCAATGGGCAGGCCCAGGCCGGTCACCTGCGGCTCGCCACCCTTGCGCTCAGCGGGGGCGGAAAGGTTCAGAACGGCCAGTTGCTCCGGGGAAATGCCCCGGCCCCGGTCGGCGACCGTCAGCAGGAAATCGTGGCCGTCATCGTAACACTGCACCGTGACGGGCGTGCCCGCCGTGGAATACTGGAAGGCATTCCCGGCCAGCTCCTCGACCAGTTTCGCGAGCAGCGTCTCACCGACGGCGGCGGAGCCGGGGGCGACCTTCAGTTGCAGGTCGCCCGGGCGGCCGGCAGCCTCGGCACTGCGGCGGGCCTGCGCGGCCACCACTTCATCGGCATTGCCCGTCAGCCCCTGGCGCAGCGTGTTCAAGTGCACCGGATTGGTGCCGAACAGTTCGAGCTGGGCATGCAGGAACAGATTCTTGGTCAGTCGCTCCACGCGTCTCGCTGCGGCATGGACGGCCTGCGCCAGTTCGCTGATTTCGTCCGGCGTGCGGGTCTGGCCGGTCAAGGAAAGCGCGCGCGAGGTGTCGAGGATGCTGTTGAGCGGCTTTAACAATTCACCGGGGAGCCGGGTGCCGATGTCCGAGCCCAGACAGGCCAGCTTGTGCTCCACCTCGTTGCGCAACGCGCGCCGCCGGTGCACCCGCAGTTCCAGTGCGGCGATCAGTTCGTCCATTTTGAACGGCTTCGCGATGTAGTCATCGGCTCCGAGAGTCATGCCTTTGCGCATGCCCTTCAGGTCCGCGTCCCCGGTGACAAGCACCAAGGGAATGTCCGCCGTGGTCGGGTGCTGGCGCAGGACGGCGGTCATCGCATAGCCGTCCACCTGGCTCATGACAATGTCACTGACCACCACATCCGGCAGGTGGGCGCGCGCCATCTTCACGCCCGCCAGGCCATCGGCCGCCTCGATGACCTCATGGCCGCGGGTGCGCAGCAGGTTGGCCACCGATTGCCGAAAAATGTCGGCGTCGTCCACGAGCAGTATCTTCATGCAAAAGTGTTCACTGACGAAAGTGCCGTGCCACTGTCACGCTTGCAAATCGTCATTCAACGCGGTGCCGGTTCTTTATCGGCGGGGCGGGGCCAAAGCTCAAGCGCGAGTTCGGGGGAGGCGCGCGGCGTTTACGCCGCTTCAGCGTGCGTAAGTTCACTGGCCAATCGTTTGCCCACAGTTGCTCGGACGCTGAAGCGGCGTGAACGCCGCGCACCGGGACTCGCCACGGCCTTGCGGGCTCTGGTAGCCTGCGCGGCGCATGAGTTCCACTGGCGAATCCGAGCTGGTCGCGCGCTGTCGGCGCGGCGACGCGCGCGCGTGGGACGAATTGTTTGACCTGCACTACGCAGCGGTGGGGCGCTATGTGTTCCAGCTTTCGCCGCAGTTCTCACGCGAGGACGCGGATGAAATTGCGCAGGAGACCTTCCTCTCCGTCATCAAGCATCTCGCGAATTTCCACGGCGACTGCCAGTTGCAGACGTGGCTTTTCCGCATCGCCGGCAACAAGGCGCGCGACCACCTGGAGAAGCAGCGTGCGGCCAAGCGCGGCGGCGGCCAGCAGCCGCTCTCGCTCCACGCGGAAGACCCGGAAACCGGCCTGACCCTCGATGCGCCCAGTCACCTGCCCGGCCCCGATGGCGTGCTCCTGCACGGCGAACGCGCGCTGCTCGTCGGCCACGCGCTCGAGCGGCTCGGCGGCCCCTGCCAGGAGATCATCGAGCTGCGCTACTTCGCGGATCTCAGCTACGAGGAGATCAGCCATGCGCTGAAATTGAACGAAAAGACGGTCAGTTCCCGCCTCAGCAAGTGCCTCGACAAACTGGAGGAAATCGCCCGCCCAATCTTTGCCGGGGAGAAATCGCCGGTTTCCCCGTCTAACCGGGAAGCAAGATGAAACATCGAAGCAGCAACGAACGATCCGCAGCGGTCCGGCCGGCCGAAACCGGCGGGCGATTGCGTGTTGCGTGTTGCGTGCAGGAAACTGCCCGGCGCACGCATTCGGCAGCACGCACCACGCAACACGCAGCACGCCGACCCCACGGACTCACGACAGTTCGTCACCACGTCCCCACCCCCTGACCCGCGCATGGCCAACGAACCACAACGCGACATCGAGCAGGACCTGCAGGCCTACAAGCAGCGCCGCCGGGAGCAGGCGGGCGCGCCGCTGGAACTGCACCCGTCCACCCGCAAGATGCTGCAGGGCGAGGTGGCCCGCACGGCCAGCCGTCCGCTGCTCACGTCGGAAGAAGCGGCGAAGAACTTCGTCCGCTCATTCGTGATGTCCCACCAGCAGCCCGGCTTTTTTGCCCGGTATCGGCAGCGCATTGTCTGGGGCGGGGCGATGTTTGCCTGCCTCGCGCTCGTGCTCGCCGTGCTGCGCAATGATCCCCAGCGGAAGGCTCAAGAGGGCACGTTCCCCGACCCGCTGCCGACCACCACCCCCCTCTCGGACCCCGAAGCAAGGCCTTCAGCGCCCACTGCAGTGAACCATCTGAAACCCACCGGGGCGATCAAGGCACCGGTCGAAGCTGAACGGTTGGCACGGGACAACCGGGAGGCACAGACGGACAAGAGCCTCGTGGACCTGGCCAGGCGTTCTGCTGCGCCAGCCAGCGGGCCGATGGTCAACAACCCGCGCCCCCTGGCCGCCGCCTCTCCTGCCGCGCCGGTGGCCGCGGTGCAGCGTGAAGCGGACCGTCGCAGTGGCGTAGTCGCGCCAGCGATGCCCACCAGTTCCACGGCCGTCGGCAACGCGCGTGTTGCCGGCGAGCCTGCTCCTGCTCCGACCACCAGCCGGGATTTCTTCAAAACAGACAGCAACCTGGCCCGCGCACGCGCCATGGACTTCGACGAAAAGCAGGCGGAAAAGGCTGCCGCCGGCGAGCGCGGCCTGGTCACAAAAGCGCTCAAGGACAGCCTGGTCGCGGAAGCGAAGGCGGAAACCGAAGTGAAAAAGGCCAAGGAATCGAAGCTCATGGTGGCAATGGACGCGAAGCAGCGCGCGCCGCTGACGGCCACCACGACCGGCGTGGGCGGGGCGCTGGCACCCGCAGAATCTCCAACCACCGCCGCACCGACGCCACCGACGCCCCCCCCCGTTGCGCTCAAGGAGAACCTGAGCTTCGGCAGCGGCGTCGCTGGCGGGGCCGGGGAGGCCATTCTGCGCCAGCAGTTCCAGCAGGTGGACAGCCGCGCCCTTTATCGGCAGAACTTCAACTCGCCGCCCGTGCCCGACGTGATGAAGGACTTCGCCTTCGAGCGCACCGGGGACCGGGTGCGCATCGTGGACGCGGATGGTTCGACCTATGAAGGCACCGTGGTGCGCGAACAGGCGGAGGAGGAGTCGCGCAAGAAGGTGGCCAATCTGGACACGCTGAAGCAGGCCGACAGCTCCTTGGGGCTCAAGACTCAGTCCGCCAGCCAAGCGGGCCAAGCGAGCCAGCCGGTCGCCGACCAGCAGCAAGCCTATCGCTTCACGGCCCAAGGCCTGAACCGGAAGCTCAAGCAGTCCGTGGAGTTTCGCGGCGAATGGCAGCCGACCGCGCCCCAGCCGGCGCAGGCGACCCCCGCCCTGCTGCCCACGAGCTATGGCCTGAATCGGGCGGAAAGCCAGGTGGCGGCGGAGAAGAAGGAAAAGGCCACCAACGCGCTCTCCGATTCTCCGGCATCCCCCAAAGGGTATCTCCTCCAGCAGTCGCAAAAAGAACTGTCCCAAGGTCGCATCTCCGGGCGTGCCGTCGTCGGCGGCAAGGAAGAGTTCGACATCAAGGCCGTAACGAAATAGCGCACCCGCGCCGGGTCGCAACATTGCGGTGCGGTTTCCGCCCTCAACCTGGTGCAGTTGGGCTGTGCGATGGAATGCGTCAGTCGCTGCCTTTAGCCCGAATTCCGAAACGGAGAGTGCCGGAACCGCACGGGCCGCGAGCGGAGCGCGGCGTTCACGCCGCAGAAGGCTGCGACTAGAAAAGTGCGCTCGAACCACTTTTGGCGTGCTCTCGCTTCTGCGGCCTGAAGGCCGCGCTCCTCGCCGCTGGGGTTCCTCCGCTTCAGAGTTCGGGTTTAGGCGTGCGGCTGACGCTGTCCGCAAACTCGTGGAACAGACAATCCAGATCACCCCGCCGGGCGATTTGGTGCCGCCAGTCGGCAGGAATGCCTTCCAGTCCATAAACCACTCCGGCGAGTCCGCCCGCGACGCACCCGACCGTGTCGGTGTCGCCGCCGAGATTGACCGCGCGAAGCACGCAGTCGTGATAGTTGTCCGTAGTCAGCAGGGCCCAGACGGCGGCATGCAACGTGTGGAGCACGTAGCCGGTGGAAACGATCCGTTCCTCGCCCATGCTCGCCAGCGGGTCTTCCATCAACCTGCGGAAATGACCCAGTTCCGGTGATTGCACGTAGATCGCCTTGAACTCGCCGCGGGCCTGCTCCCATGCGTTCGACGGTGCGCTGCCATTCAACAGCTTCCTCACAAGCAAGGCGTGCAGCCCGCAGGCGGTTTGTGACCGGAGATGGCCGTGGGTGATGGCCGAGGCGCGCTGAACGCGGTCGAGCAGGACTTCGACCGGCGCGTCGGCGAAGCAAAGCGCGACCGGCAGGATACGCATGAGCGAGCCGTTGCCATTGTCATACTCGCCGCGTCCACCGGCCAGTGCCGCCGGATGGCCATGCTCAATGCGTAACAGCGCATCCGCCGTCGCCATCCCGATGTCGAACGCCTCCCCGTGCGCCGTCCATTTGAAATCGCGGAACCAGGACACGAAGCGCTGCCCCATATCTTCCAAATCGAACTCTGTCGTAACGAGGCTTTCGGTCGTGCAGAGCAGCAGCGACGAGTCATCTGACCAGGTGCCCGGCGGCTGCTTGTGCGAACCGTAGCCGCGCATCCCGGTGACCGGATTACTTCGCACCGCCTCGCGTTCGGTGAACTCCACCGGCACCCCCAGCGCATCGCCCACCAACGATCCCCAGAGCCCGCCGAGCACGCGTGATTTGGTGGTGAGTGAGTTCATAGGGTTCGGATTGCGGAGTTCACCTCGGGAGGAGCTGGCTGGGAATTGCCTCACGCGCCCCGAGCCACGAAGCGGGAATACCTTCCCGTCCCACGCTGAGCGCGACGATCCCGCCGACGATGGCGCAGTGGTGTCTATGTCGCCTCCGACACTTGCCGCCGCCCATAGCGCCTCCTGATAGTCATGCAGGTGCCGCGACGCAACCCAGAGGCAGAAGGGAACGGTATCGGGTGCGGTGATCTTGCTGCCGTTTCCGAGCACGCGGCCAGCAAACGAAACGGACGCCTCCGCCGGCAGCCGGAGGGCAGCAGCGATTCCACGCCTCGTCTCGCCGTCCGGCGTGAGTTCATGGATTGACTCAAGCATTGGGGTGGCAGGTCGGTCGGCATGGGTCGCAGCCCATGCGGCCGCCAGAGCCACGGCGATCGCACCCGCTTTGCCCTCCCGATGTGCGTGAGTCACTTCAGCCGAAGCAGCGGCCTCGCTCACCAACCGAGGGAGGTCACCAGAGAAATACGCGCCCAGCGGAGCCACGCGCATTGCTCCGCCATTGCCCATTGAACCCATGCCATCGAAAGCGCGCGCCGCCGCATCAATCCAGGATGCGCCATCCCGAATCTGCTGCAGGATGCGATGCGCGGTGCTGCCATAACCCCGGCGGGGATCCAGCGTGTAACGCGCGGCAAAAGCCTTTGCGAGCGCGAGCCGCTCCACATAGCCAGACTGTTCCAGCGCCTCCAGCACCGAGATGGCCATGATGGTATCGTCTGTGACAAACCACGGGGACGGTGGCGCGTGGCGCTTCGTGATGCGGTCTTGAAAATGGCCTCACTGCAAAAGAAACATTCCCCAAACGCATCCCCGACGGACAGGCCGTCAAAGGCAAGCTGCGCTCGGTTCATGCGTTCGGCGTGATCGGCTGGCTTTCCCCGACTGCTGGCAGTTCCTTTCGAGTCCCGCAGCGCTCGGTGCGCGTCAATGAGCGCCCGCGCCCGCGCTTGCCAGGTCTTGCCAATCCACTCGTCTCCCCAAGGCGCGACTCGCTCCCAGGTCCACCCTCCGAAACGCATTTCGTTCACCATGGACTGGACCCGCTCCGCATTTGATGAGTGAAGAATCACCGGGCAGCGCGGCGTTTGCTGCGCAATCCAGGCGGCCACCTCCAGGCCCGTGCCGGGATCGCCAGTCGCTCCGGGCATCGGGTTCAGGTCGTGATCGAGCGAGATCAGAATTGCCTGGTCGAGCCACTGACCGGCTTCCGCGAGCATGGTCGGAGCGTCATGCCACAGACGCAGATCCAACTCCCCGCCCAACGCCGCCACCGCACTGCGAAATGCCGCGATCCGATCAGCATTGTCCTCGAGAATGAGAATCGTGTCGGGCTTCATTGTTAGTAAGGCGGGAGCAACCGCCGGAAGCCGTGGGTCAGCACCACCAGCAGGAATAACAAGTTGCGTGGCAGCACGCCAGGCCAGCAATAGCCGACGGGGCCGCCAGCGCTGTCTCCGGCCAGCCGCTCGCCGATGGTTTCGATCAATGCGGTGGAGCGCGGCCAGTCGTGGAGACCGGCCAGCCAGTCTCCGGGGATGCCAGCCTTGCCAGTCGCGCAGCCGGCCAGCGAGCCGGTGATCGCGGCCATGGTATCCGTGTCGCCACCACATCGGATGGCCGACTCCACTGCCTGACGGAAATCTCCCGGATGTCGCAGCCAGGCGAACAGCGCCACGGGGACGGTGTGATAAGCATAGCCGGTCACCCCGTTCGCAAGGCCGAGCGTGGCGGCAAATTCAGCGACGGTCTCCTGGCTGGCGAGCGTGTCCGCCAGTCGTTGGCAAAGCTTCAGCCACGCTTCGTCGCTGCCACAGTCACGCAACCGAAGCAGCAACGCTTCCTGAGACTCGCCGCCGTTCATGATCCACGCCGCCGCCTCGGCCACCGCGAGCGCGGCGGTCTCAGCACGCGGATCGGTGTGGGTCAGCCGCGTGGAAGCGGATACGAAGTTGCGACGACGGACCACATCCCGGGCGAACACCGCTCCGATGATCGAGCTGCGCATCGCCGGCCCGTTGCCGGCCGAGTTGACGCCGCTGCGCGCCGGTGTCACCCCCACCCACAACCGCAGGCACGCGCGGGCCGTGGCCAGACCGACGCCCGCCGGCAGGGCGATGAACCACCAGCGCAGCTTCCACGCCAGTGCGCGCCGGGAGCGTTCCACGTCCCCATCCGCTTCCAGCAGCGCCTGCGCCGTCATCAGCGCGTGCTCCGTGTCATCGCTGATCATGCCACCGCCCAGCACGAAGCGATGCCGCAGCTCGCCAGGCCACCACTTCCGCTGGCGCGCCGCCGTCAGCCCCTCCGCCGGGAGGCCCAGCGCATCCCCCACCGCCCCACCGAGCAGCAGTCCGGTCAAACGCTCTTGTTCGGTGAGGTTCATGCTGGAGGCAACTGCGAGGGAAACTCGATGAAACCCGGCGCAACGTGTTCTGCGAGCCAGACCTGGTTTGGCGTCAGCCAGAAACGCTGGCCCGCGCGATGCATGTCCCCGGCACGGATGGTAAGCAGCACGGGCCGGCCCCGCCGCGCACCGACGCGCAAGGTGACTTCCTGCTCGGCGGAGAGATGAACATGATGCCGCTGCATCTTCTGCAGCCCGCGCTCGCGGATCACCGGCACAAACTGCGCCGCCGTGCCGTGATAGAGCAGTTCCGGCGGCACGGCCGGAGCGTGGTCGAGCTCCACTTCGACTGAGTGGCCCTGGTTGGCACGGATCAATCGGCCGTCCGGGCTGAGCGCGTAACGCTGCTTGTCGCTGGTGCGGACGACCTCTTCCAGGTCGGTCCGGCTGATTGGGCGTCCGTGCCGTTCCAGTGCGGCGAGCAGTTCATCGGTGGCCACCCAGCCGGTGGCATCCAGCGTGATGCCGACGGTTTCCGGCTGGTGCCGCAGCACCAGGCTGAGGAACTTGCTGGTGGAGATCAGTTGTTTGGGAGTCATGTCATTCTAGCGTATTGCGCCGCCGGTCAGTGGGCTGGGAGCCCCGGGCGGCGTGGCGCAGTTCTTCCAGTTCGACCTCGAAGCCGCCGCTGAGAATCGGCCAGCGGCACCAGGTCTTCGGGTCGAGGTTTTCGTCGTCGAGATGAAAGCTGGGGGCATAGCGCTCCCGCTTCCACTGGTTGCGCGACCAGAGGCGGAAGAAGCGCTCCACCCAGAGCGCGAGTTGCGCAGGCGAATGCTGCGGAAACTGCGGCTGCATGAGCTGCCAGGCTTCGAGGGGCGAGCGCTTGTCGCGGATTGCCGCGCGTTCGATGGCGTCCAGCAGATCGTAGGGCATCAGGTCCTCCTCGTCCGTCTGATGCGCGCCCGGCGGACGCAACTCGGCGGTGGGTGCCTGCGCGTTCACCGCCGCAAGCGCGGGAATCGCGGCCAGCCCTGTGGGCCCGGTCTGCTCCAGCCAGCGCAGCCAGTGGCGGAGGAAGTTTTTATCAATGCCGGCGATCGGGCTCAGGCCGCCGCTGGTGTCGCCATCCATGGTGGCGTAGCCAACCGCGGCCTCGCTGCGGTTGCTCGTCGCGAGCAGCAGCGCGCCGGTGAGATTGGCGATCATCCAGACGCCCGGCGAGCGCACGCGGGCCTGGATGTTCTGCAACGCGATGTCATCCGCGGCCCAGTCGAGCGGACGGCCAAGGGCGTGCTCCACCAAGGCCAGATAACCTTGCTGGACTCCGCTGACATCCAGCTCCAGATGCCGGGCACCCAGGGCATCCGCCACGGCCCTCGCCGCCGCCCGCGTGACCGTGCCGCTGTGCTCCGTCGCCTGATATGCCGTGGTGAGCAGTGCCTGGGCAAGCGAGCGGGGCGTCAGCGTTACGGGCAAACTCTTGAGATGGCCCAGCTTCGTGCGCACGCCCTCGTCACCGAGTTCAGCGAGCGCCAGCGCAATCGCCTGCGCCACCAGGCACGCCACGGCCGCCGAATCCGCCCCGCCGCTGAGCGACACGGTGAAGCCGCCCGCCTGCGATTTGCGCAGGTAGTCAAACAGTCCGAGGGCCACGGCGCGCGTGAACTCCTCCTCCTTCAAATGCAGGCTCGCTTCCCACGCGTCGTTGCGTGCCGGGCTGGTGGCTGCCCGCTCCTGTGGGGTGTTGCTGGCCCAGATGAACGTAGCGGTCACCATCCCAGCGTGTCCGCCCGTGAGGTCAGGACGGAAGCTGGCGGTGCGGGCCTGGCCCATGCGCGTCATGTCAAGGTCCACCCAGGCACAGGTCAGCACGCGGGCCCGGAAGCTGAAGCGGGGACCAGTGGCCATGAGGCGACCCGCCGAGGCGATGAGCGCGCCGCCGTCGTAGATCGCCCGTCCCGCTTCGTTGCCGAGCAGGTTCGCGTAAAGATACGTCACACCAAAAGCGCGCGCGCCTTCGAGCACGAAGCGCTTGCGCACCTCGAGCTTGCCGAAGGCAAAGTGGCTGGCGCTGGGATTCAGAATGAGGTCCACCCCGAGGCCGGCGAGCGCTGCGCCGGGACGGTTGGCCACCCAGGCGTCCTCGCAAATCTCGAAGCCAAACCGCACCCCGCCGAGATCGAAATGCAGATCACCAATGGGCACCGTGCTGCCGTCCGGCAGCCGGTGCGCATCCATCTCCCCAGCAGGCCAGGCCTTGAACCAACGCGGTTCATAATGCAGGCCGTCGCCTGCGAGGAAGCGTTTCGCGACCAGGCCGATCAAGCGGCCATCGGCCAGCAGCGCCGCGCAGTTGAACACCGCGTTCTGATGAAGCACCGGCAGGCCCACCGAGACGACCATGCCTGCGGTGTCCGGCAGGACTTCCTCCAGCGCGGCCCAGGCGCGTCGCAGAGTGTCCGCCGAGTGAAACGCATCTTCACAGCCGTAGCCCGTGAGGCACAGCTCCGGCAGGCAGAGCACCGTGATCCCCAGCTCCCGGGCCTCGCTGAGGGCGGCGCGGACGTTGGCGAGGTTGTGACGCCAGTCGAGTGGCGTCTGGTTCAGCGCGGCAGCGGCGACATGCAGGCGATTCATGGCGTTCCTTTCTGCTCCCGGGCCTCCGCGATGAGGCGGAGCTTGGTCTTGTGCAGGTCCTGGGCCAGTCCGACAAAATAGGGCTGCGGATTCAAGAAGCGTTTCATCGCTGCCGGCAGTTGTGCCAGTTGCTCTTGGGCCCGCGCCTGCGCCGCCGTAAGCGGCTCATCCGGCAGCACCACTTCTCCGCCACGCAGGACCGGGACGAGCAAGTCAGTGCCCAAGTCGCCGGCCGGTGGATGCCAGTGGCGGCTCGGGTCGTGGACATCTGCCGCCGTGCGATCCACGTCGCTCGTGCAATCGTAAATCACATCGCCCACGAACCCGCGTTCATCGCGGTGGCGGCGGACTTGCAGGACGCCCGGGTTCGAGATTTTCACCACCTGCTCCGAAAGCTTTACCTTGTGCTCCCATCCGCCGCCCGGACGGCGAAGCGCCCCGAGCTTGTAAACGCCGCCGAGCGCAGGCTGGTCGTAAGCAGTGACCAGCTTCGTGCCGACGCCCCACATGCTGATGCGCGCGCCCTGCAGCTTGAGGCTCTCGATGAGATGCTCGTCCAAGTCGTTGCTGGCAATGATGGCGGCCTCGGGGAAGCCGGCTTCATCCAGCAAACGGCGGGCGGCGATGCTGAGTTCCGCCAGGTCGCCGCTGTCGAGCCGGATGCCGGCGAGTCCGTGGCCCTGCTCGCGAAGCCAGTGGCCGGCGGCGATGGCCTCGCGCACGCCGTCCAGCGTGTCGTAGGTATCCACGAGGAAGACGCTGTTGTGCGGCATGGCGCGGGCGTAGGCCTGAAACGCCTCGCGCTCGGTGTCAAAGCTCATCACCCACGAGTGCGCATGCGTGCCGCGGACGGGAATGCCGAAGCGCTGGCCGGCGAGCACATTCGAGGTGGCCGCACAGCCGCCGATGAACGCCGCGCGACTGGCCGAGAGCGCACCGTTCGGCCCCTGCGCCCGGCGCAGCCCAAACTCGATCACCGGCTCGCCGCGCGTGGCCTGGCAGACGCGCGCCGCCTTCGTGGCGACCAGCGTCTGATAGTTGATCACACACAGCAGCGCGGTCTCCAGCAACTGGCCTTGAAGCAGCGGTCCCCGCACGCGGACCAGCGGTTCGTGGGCGAAGGTCAGCGTGCCTTCGGGCATCGCGTCCATGTCCACCGTGAGGCGCAGGTCGCGCAGATACGCCAGGAATCCGGGCTCGAAAAGCGGCGTGCCATCGCGGCCCTTCAGGCTGGCGAGGTAGTCCAGGTCTGCTGCCGCGAAACGATAGTTGCGAAGCCACGCGACGGCGTCCGCCAGCCCGGCCGCAATTGCATAGCTGCCGCCGAAGGGCGTGCGACGGAAGAACAGGTGGAAGACCGCCTCGTCCTCGGCCCGGCCGCATTTCCAATACGCGGCCGCCATGGTGAGCTGATACAGGTCGGTGAGCAGGGGCGAATCAGTCATATGACCTCCAGGCTTTGCACCACCCGGACCCCGGCGGCGCGCATGGCCTCAATCGCAGCAGCATCGCTGCCCGGCGGCTGGTCAATGCCCCGGCAGGCATCCGCGATAAAGTTCACGTTGAACCCCTCCGCCGCTGCGTCTTGCGCGGTGAACTTCACGCAGTAATCCGTGGCCAGCCCGCAGACCCACAGGTCTTTCGCGCCCTGGCTGCGCAGCCACTCGGCCAGGCCGGTCGAGGCCCGGTGGCCGTTGTCGAAGAGGCCGCTGTAGCTGTCCACGCGCGGGTCCGCGCCTTTGGGAAACACGCGGGCGATGCGGCTCGTATCCAGCCCGGGAGCGAAGCACGCCCCGCCGGTGTTCTGCACGCAATGCACCGGCCAGAGCGTCTGGGGCAGGCCGTCCAGCTCGACCTGCTCGAAGGCCGCGTGGCCCGGATGGTTGACCGCAAAGCTGCCGTGATCCGGCGGATGCCAGTCCTGCGTGGCCACCACGAGGTCGAAGTGAGGCAGGAGCCGGTTCACCACCGGCACTATGGCATCGCCGTCCGGCACAGCGAGCGCGCCGCCGGGGAGAAAGTCGTTCTGGATGTCCACGAGAATGAGCGTTTGCATGGCTAGACAATGAGTTGGTGGCGCAGCAGGCGCACGACCTTGCGCGCCCAGATGCGGTCAAGTTCCTTCAGGTCGTCCGTCATCGAAGCGTAGGGCTGCCACGAGGCTTCCCAGCGCATTCGAGTGGGCGGCGGCACCGACGCGGCGATGGCTTGCGACCAGTGCTGCCACTGCTCGTGTTCGAGTTCGGCCAGGGCTTCGATCAGCTCGGCCTCGGTGGCGCCTGGCTGGGGTAGATGCGTGGGCGCCTTCATGGCACGCCTCTTTCAAACGTCGCCGTCACCTCGATAGGGCCGACGATGTTGCGGTTGAACTCGGCGAGTTCCTCGGCGGGAACCCACAATTCCTGATGCGTGCCGCCACCTACGGTCTCCACCCGGAACTTGGCCAGGTAATCGGTGTGGACGGCAAAGCGCGTGACATAGCCGAAGCCCGAGTCCGGTGCATTCCAGTCGCGCGCGATCTGGATGGCGTAAGCCTCGTTCAGCACGGGATAGAAAATGGGCTGCTCGGGCAGGCGCGGCGGAAAGGCCGTCATGCCGGTGGCGCGAACGAGGGCCAACTCCTTCGGACCAACCGGGCGGTAGAGCGTGGTGGTTGCGTTCATGTTCATGGCTGGTTGGCGCGCAATGTTTGGCGGAGTTCCATCAGGATGATACCGAGCTGATTTCGCCCGGTGCCATCGCCCCCGTCGGCCCAATAGCGGTCATTGCGCGTGTGCTCGATCAATCGTGCATCACCCGTCCAAAGCAGCAGTTCGCGCAGCTTGAGATGCTGCGTAAATTTAGCGGTGACGGCCTCACGCATGATGGCATCCTTGACCGCCTCCCAGTCCGCTCGCAGCGGCTTCTTGCGGTCGCGTCCCGCCCGTGCCGCAATCATCGGCGAGTTTAGCTGGCGGATGGCTTCCTCATGCTCGGTGCCGGGAAATTTCTGCGCCTGGAAGTAATGCTCGGAGGTGGGCCAGGTCTTGCCCTTCAGGCGGATGGGATACGGCGCGAAGTTCGAAAACTCGCCGTAGGGTTCTTCAACCCGGTAAAAGAGGATGGGAGGGTTCATGAATTGATTGTGTTCACAGCCAAAAACTGAAGCCGCGTTTGCGGAGCTGCTGGTATTTGCGTTCGTCGAAGCGGTAGAGGCGGGCAGCGCGGTGGGCCACGTCCTGCTCGATCTCGCCGGTGTCCACCAGCAGGCCCATGCCGAGGATCTTTTTGCGGAAGTTCCGCTTGTCGAGGCGCTCCTCAAGGATGACCTCGTAGAGGTGCTGAAGCTGGCTGAGGGTGAACCGCGCGGGGAGCAGCTCGAAGCCGATGGGCTCGTAGCGCACCTTCCCGCGCAGTCGGGCCAGCGCGGTGGCGAGGATGTGCTCGTGGTCGAAGGCCAGGTCCGGCGCGTCGTCCACGCTGAACCACGCGGCCTGCCGGGCGTCCGTGGCGGCCTGCGGCCGGTGCTCCGCCAGCGAGACGAGCGCGTAGTAGGCCACGCTCACGACGTGCTCGCGCGGGTCGCGCTTCGGGGCACCGAAGGTGTAGAGCTGCTCCAGGAAAATATTCTTGAGCGCGGTCTCCTCGACCAGCTCGCGCCGGGCGGCGTCCTCCAGCGACTCGCCGACGCGCACGAAGCCGCCCGGCAGCGCCCAGCGCCCGGCGAACGGTTCCAGGCCGCGCTGCACCAGCAGGACTTTCAGGTCGCCCTCGTCGAAACCGAACACGACGCAGTCCACGGTGAGCGCCGCCCGGGGGTATTGATAGGTGTGCATCATGGTGTCTTTCTTACACGAACAAGTTGTAGTGTTGTTTTAACACTAAGTCAAGCGGTGGTTGCGAACTCCTGCCCATGGAGCGCATCTCAGTTGCTTCCACCTTGCGGACACGGACTTCAAGCACCCAGGAGGGGTGCCATGTGAGATGCCGTGGGTGCAACCCACGGGGAGCGAGGTTTCCCGGCTCGACCCTGGAGGGGTCGCCTGTAGGGTGGGTTGCGTTCAACCCCTCCCGGGGTTGCGCCTCGTCCCCCTCACCGTGGGTTCCACCCACGGCTATTCACATTGAAACCCTCCGGGTTTCTCCACTTGGCAAGCGACGCCATGAAAGAAACTGAGATGCGCCCCGCCCATGCTCCGCATGAAGTTACATTTTCGTGTCTCCAACGGGCGTCGGAATCCACCTTCAGGCTCAAATCCATACGTTTACGTATCATGAATTTCATTCCCGGTGTGGATGCAAACAAAGCCTTGGCCAAACTTGGGGAACGGGCGTCATCTATCCTTCGTGGTGGACCAACCAGCCAAACCCCCTTCGGCGGCCACGCCATGCCCCAGCACGGCCGGCCGGATACTTTTCCTCCTGTCGCTCGCTCGCACCGGCGGTCGGAGCGACGGAGCTACGACGGGAGCATTGCCGCGACGACCGGTGTCCCGCTGGCAGCCGGCCTGCATCTTCGAGACCGGCTGGTTCCTGATGATGGGGGCGGCGGACATTGTGATGACGGCGATGCTGCTGGACACCGGCGTGGTGGATGAGGTCAACCCGCTCGCCCGCTTTTTCCTCTTCGCCAGCGGCCTGCACGGGCTGGTCGGCTTCAAATGTTCGACACTCGTGGTGGCCTCCGTGTGCGTGCAGCTCATCACCCTCAGCCGCCCCCGGACGGCGAAGGTGGTGTTGCACACCGGCATCTGGGTCCAACTCCTGGTGGTCGCCTATAGTGCGGTGCTGCTGGCGCTGGTGGACGACTAGGCCGGCTCACCGCACGGTGCTCCCTGACCGTCCGGACACTGGCCCTGCCTGCGGAGCGCGGGCGTCCTCGCCCGCTTTGCGCGTGCGACCGCCGCAACGTGGCGAACCCTGCCTGGCCCACGCACCCGCAAAGCAGCCCGGCGGGCCGCGATCCGTGGCAGTGCCCGGATGCGCCCGCGTGCCTGCGTCGGCGGTTGCGATGCCTCCCTTCGTCTGGCATCCTCCGCGTCATGCAGTCCACCCGCCGCCATTTTCTCGGGACCGTCGCCGCCACGCTCGGCGCGTCCGCCTTCGCCGCGCCCGCAAAACCCAAGACCATCGTGCTCCACTCCGCGTGGGACACGGTCAACATCGGCGACATCGGCCACACCCCAGGCACGCTGCGCGTCATCGAACAGCATCTGCCAGACGTGCGGATTGTCCTGTGGGCGGCCAAGGTGGACGAGCGCGTCACGGCCATGCTGCACGCGCGCTTTCCCAAGGTGGAGATTTTGCAAGGCAGCCTCGCGGGCAAGACGGAGCGGGATGAGCAGTTGCGCGAGGCCGTCCGCCGCAGTGACCTCTTCATCCGCAACTCCGGCATGGGGCAGGATACGTCCTTCATGGAATTCTGCCGCAAGGCCGGCAAGCCCTATGGCCTCTACGGCCAGTCGTATTTCCCGAACATGGTCGAGGGCAAGGGCGCGGACGAGCGGAAGGCGCTGCTGAACGGCGCGGCGTTCATCTACTGCCGGGAGACCAAGACCCTCGACATCCTGCGCCAGGCCGGCGTGAAGCCACCCGTGCTGGAGTTTGGTCCCGACGGCTGCTTCGGCATTGATGTGCGGGACGACGTGCGCGGCCTGGCCACGATGAAGCAGCTCGGGCTGGAGGAACGGAAGTTCATCACGATTCAACTGCGCACGAACACCGCGAAGCTCCCCGGCGTGGACGACACCCGCACGCCCAAGCTGAACCCGCTGCATCCCACGCCGGAGCAGATCGCCGACGACGAGCGCCGGGCCGCCGTGTATCGCGACCTGGTCACGCGCTGGGTGAAGCGGACCGGCCACAAGGTGCTCATCGCCCCCGAGGTGAAGAAGGAGATGGCCCACAACAAGCGACTGATCCACGATCCCTTGCCGCCGGAGATTCAGAAGCACGTCGTGAACCTCGAGACGTTTTGGAACGCGGACGAGGCCGCCTCGGTGTTCGCCCGCGCGCACACCATTGTCTGCCACGAGCCGCATTCGCCCATCATCGCGCTGGCGAACGGCACGCCGATCATCCACACCTACTCCGAGTTCCACAGCCCGAAATGCTGGATGTTCAAGGACATCGGCCTGACGGACTGGCTGCTGGAATACGACTCCACCCCGGCGGCGAAGATGGCTGAGACGCTTTTTGCGATCCACGACGACTACGCTGGAGCGCAGGCGAAGGTGAAGAAGGCCATGGCCTTCGTGCATCAGCGGCAAGCGGATGGCATGGGCGTGGTGAAGCGGGTGCTGGCGGGGTGAGCGGCCGCACAGGAGCGCGGCCTTCAGGCCGCAGAGACGTGAGCAGGACAATGGTGATGCGAAGGATTTTGCTCCATCCGAAACTTTCTGCGGCGTGAACGCCGCGCTCCGCTTCGGAAATTGCTGCATTGCCCGCTTGTCGGCGGCGTCCATTTTACCGACACTTTCACCGCCGCGCACCTAAGCCTCATGAACCGCCGCCAATTCCTCGCCACTTCCACCGCTGCCAGCTTCGCCTTTGCCACGCCCGGGGCGGACGCCCCCGCCCGCCTGCGCGTCGCCGTCATCGGCCACACGGGCCGCGGTGACTATGGGCACGGCGTGGACACGATGTGGCTGCGCGTGCCGGAGACGGAACTGGTGGCTGTGGCGGACGAGGATGCCAAGGGCCTCGCCGCCGCGCAGCAGCGGCTCAGTGTCAAAAACGGTTTCGCCGACTACCGGAAGATGCTCGTGGAGACCAAGCCCGACATCGTCGCCATCGGCATGCGCCATGTGGACCAGCACCGGGACGTGATCCTCGCGGTCGCCACTTCGGGCGCGCGCGGCATTTACATGGAGAAGCCGTTTTGCCGGACCCCGGCGGAGGCTGACCAGATCGTCGCCGCCTGCGAGCAGAAGAACGTGAAGCTCGCCCTGGCCCATCGCAACCGCTGGCATCCCGTGCTCCCCGCCATCGACAAGCTGGTGAAGGAGGACGCCATCGGGCGGCTGCTGGAATTGCGCGCACGGGGCAAGGAAGACGCCCGCGGCGGTTCGCTGGACTTGTGGGTGCTGGGGTCGCACCTGCTGAACTTGATCTGCTATTTCGGCGGGCCGCCGCGTGGTTGTTCCGCCACGGTGCTGCAGGACGGCCAGCCCGTCACCCGTGCGGACGTGAAGGACGGCGCGGAGGGCGTCGGCCCGCTGGCGGGGAACGAAGTCCATGCGCGCTTCGACATGGAGCGCGGCGTGCCGGCGTATTTCGATTCCGTGGCGAAGGCAGGGGTTCCCGCCGCTGGCTTCGGCCTGCAACTGGTCGGCACCAAAGGCATCATTGATCTGCGCGTGGACCAGGACCCGGTGGCGCACTACCTCGCGGGCAACCCCTTCCGGCCGGTCAAAGAACCTCGCATCTGGGTGCCGATCAGCACGGCCGGCATCGGCCAGCCGGAGCCAGTCGCCGATCTGGGCAGGCAGGTCATGGGGCATCTGGTGGGTGCGCGCGATCTGATCGCCGCGATCCGCGAGAACCGCCCGCCGTTGTGCAGCGCCCGCGATGGCCAGACTACTGTTGAGATGATCGCGGCGGTCTTTGAGTCCCATCGCCTGCAAGGCCAGCGCGTCGGCTTCCCGCTGGCGGCCAGGGACAATCCGCTGGCCCGGCTTTGATTTCATGCCCCTTGGCGAACCGATGAAATGCGTGGCCGTTCTCCCTCACCCCTGCCCTCTCCCGCTGGGAGAGGGGGGCACGCAGCCCGCGCTGCTTGGCAAGGGCATATCACCGGACATCAGGTCGGTGGCCAGGCCCTCCAGATTTCCGCTCCTCATAGAAATTTAACTCCATGAATCCAACGACTCCATCCCGCCAGCTTTCCCACGCCGACCTTCACCAGCTCCAGCGCTGGAACACGCCGACCATCTATAACGGGTGGGAGCAGATCACCAAGCGCGACCGCACCCGCGACGGCATCAATATCGAGGAGACGCGCGATTTCATGCCGCAGATGGGACCGATGATCGGCTACGCGGTCACGCTCGTGGTCGAACCGAGCAACCCGGCGCACAAGGACAAACCCGGTGCCTTGAGCGACTACCGGCGCTACATCGCCAGCGTGCCGGGGCCGAAGATTGTTGTGGTGCAGGACCTGGACAAGCCGCGTGTCATTGGCTCGTTCTGGGGTGAGGTGAACGCAAATACGCACCGCGCGCTGGGCTGCGTAGGCACCATCACGGACGGCGCGGTGCGCGACCTGGACGAGATGACGAACGCGGGCTTCAAGGCGCTTGCCCGCCGGCTGTGCGTGGGCCATGCGTGGGTCACGCCGATTCGCTGGGGCTGCCCGGTGGAGGTCTTCGGCCAGCGCATCGAGCCGGGCCAGCTCATCCACGCGGACAAGCATGGCTTCTTCGCCGTGCCGCCGGACGATGAGGCGCGCCTGCTGGAAGCCGC
>CAZOCL010000009.1:0-12523 GCA_964578245.1 uncultured Klebsiella sp.
CCTTGAACTCCTTGGGCAGGTCCACGCACATCGCGATGGTGGCGATGGTGTTCTGATGGCTGTGCGCCTTGTCGCGGATCTGGATGGGGAAGCGCAGCCCGCGCACGCCCACCTTGTCAATGCGCAGCTCACGGTGGTCGCGCCCGCTCTGCACGTCATGCAACGGCGCTTTGGCCCGCGCCTCGGTCGGCGTGGCGACAGTAGTCCCCGGGGGGGAATCGCTGGCTCGAATCATGCCGCAGAATAGCCTGCGCCCCGCCAATTGCCAATGGTTCTCCGCAGGGGGAGTGATGGAGTGGTGGAGAAATGGAGTGATGAACAGCCAATCCTCCAGCACTCCAATACTCCAACGCTCCGTTGCCCCTCCACTCGTGTTCATGCGTGGTTCCCCCTCCCTTTGGTTGCACCGCCCCCGCTGATTTGCTACCAGTAGCCCATGAAACTGCCCCTCGTGCTGGCCCTGGCCGCCGCCGTCGCCCTCGCCTCGGCCCAGGAGCCCAAGCCGGCCGATGCCCCGCCCACGCCCTTCCCCCGCAAGGGCAAGTATGGCTATCGCGACAAGGCCGGCGAGTTCCTCATCCAGCCGCAGTTCGACTATGCCGGCGAGTTTAGCGAAGGCCTGGCCGTCGTGGGCCTGGGCAAGTATCCGACCACCAAGTGGGGCTACATCAACCTCCAGGGACAGGTGGTCGTCCCCGCGCAGTTCGATGGCGCGCATGACTTCTCCGAGGGCATGGCGGCAGTCAGCGTGGGCGGCAAGCTCGGCTACATCGACAAGGCCGGGAAGCTTGCCGTCCCGCCCCAGTTCGACGAGGCGCAGAAGTTCAGCGGCGGCCGTGCCCGGGTGCGGATCATCAAAAGCGGCTACGGTTACATCAACAAGCAGGGCGAGTTCGTCGTTCCGCTGCAGCTCTGAAGTGGGGAGGGTTGGGGTGAGGGGGTGCCGTCCGGCGACAAGCCGCCGGCTTGCTTTGAGAATTGGTATCATGGGTTCGCCCCCTTTGAGTCGGCAAATCTACCTTTACAGCCGCCCGGGCGGGGGTAAGCTGGCTCCGACTTCAACGACCTATGCGTATCTCAATCCTGCTCGCACTCTCGGTGCTCGCCTGCGTCCTGACCGGCTGCGGCGCGATGGAGCGCAAGCTCGGGCGCGGCCTCAATAACTCGTCCGAGATCTTCCGTGGCGGCGAACTGCGCCGGTCCATCGAGCAGGCCGGCCTCTTCGAAGGTCCCGACGCCGCCTTCTCCTACGGCATGATTCGCGGCATGAACCGCACCCTGGCGCGGACTGTCATCGGCTTCAGCGAAGTGGTCACTGCCCCCTTCCCGCCCTACGACCCCTATTTCTTCCCCGAGAAGTGGTTCATGGACCCCACCACCAAGGTCAAAGCCGAGCCCTTCAGCGTGGACCCGGCCTACCCGGATGCCTATCGTCCGCGCCTCTTCAGCGACACCATCTTCCACACGGACTCACGCGTGGGTTTCAGCGGTGGCGAAGTCATTCCCATCATCCCGGGCAGCCGTTTCCGCACGTTTGAGTATTGATCCGCAGCCCCTTACCCCGCGCCGGCATGCGAGTGCTGGCGCGTTTTCGTTTTGAGCACCGTCGTCCGTCAGTCGCCCTGCAAGGTCAACCTCCTGCTGAACATCCTCCGCAAGCGCGAGGACGGCTATCACGAGCTGGAGACCGTCATGCAGCCCGTGCGGCTGTGTGATATTCTGACCGTATCCCGGGCACCGGCGGGCTTCACCCTCACCTGCAACCAGGCCGCGCTGCCCGTGGACGGCACCAACCTCGTCCACAAGGCCGCCGCCGCCTTCTTCACCGCCACGGGCATCACCGAAGGTGTCAGCATCCATCTGGAGAAGAACATCCCGCTGGCGGCCGGGCTCGGCGGTGGCAGCGGCAACGCGGCGCACACCATCGGCGCGCTCAACGAATTGTTCGGCCTGCCGCTCAGCTCCGCCCGCCTCCAGGAGCTGGCCGCTGCGCTCGGCTCCGACGTGCCGTTCTTCCTCCAGTCGCAGCCCGCCCTGGCCTATGGCCGCGGCGAGCTCGTGCAGCCGCTCACGCCGTTCCCCGCCCTGCGCGGCGCGCACATCCTGCTGATCCATCCCGGCTTCGGCATCTCGACCGCGTGGGCCTATCAATCGCTCGCCAAGTTCCCCGATGCCCTGCAAGGGAAGGTGGGCCGCGCCCAGCAGCTCATCGGCCTCCTGCAAGGCACCGACCTCGCCGCTGCCGGCCGCGCCTGCTACAACTCCCTCGAAGCCCCCGCGCTGCCCAAGCATCCGCTGCTGGCCATTTACCAGGAATTCCTCCGGTCCATGGGCGCCCCCATCGTCCTCATGTCCGGCAGCGGCTCGACCACCTTCGCCATCACCCCCACCCGCGAAACCGCCGACCGCCTCCGCGAACGCTTTCAGTCGAAGTTCGGGCCCAGTGCCTGGACCGCCGTGGCGGAGTTGTAACCGGCGCGCGGCGTTCACGCCGCTTCAACGTCCGCCCTCGACGGGCATGCAAACGCGCCAGAAACATCGCACGTCGCTCCCCATTCGTGTGCCTTCGTGGTTTTCCTCCCTGCCACGGCGGACCGTGGTATGCACCTTGCCCTCCGAACCACGACACTCGAACCCCCTCGCTCCGCGAGGCACGAGCAGGGAGAGGGCAAGGGGAGAGGGGTGCCCCGACAAAAGGTTGAGCACTTCCGACAAAACAGCCACCACAGCCTCGCGCATTGCTATCCTTCACGGCTCCCGTCTCTGCGCCCGTCCCGCCTCTGCGGTGCCAGTCCCCTCCCCATTCGTGTGCCTTCGTGTCCATTCGTGGTTTCCCTCCCCTGCGGAGGATGCACAGACGGAGTTGAGTTCGTAACCACCCGGCTTCAGAATCCAGCATGAACTCAGTTGAGTTCCGTGAAATATCCCTCCAGAACCTCGACGCGGTGATCGCGCTGGAGGTGACCCCTGACCAGACCAGCCTGGTCGCGGACAATCTCTATTCCATCGCCCAGGCTGGTCTTGATGCCTCGGGGTGGTGTCGCGCCGCCTATCTCGACGGCCAGCCGGTGGGCTTCTTCCTCCTCAAGCATCTGGATGGGGGAACCCGGATCTACCTTTGTCGCTTCATGGTGGACCGGCATCACCAGCGGAGGGGACTCGGACGCCGCATCCTGCGCCAGCTTTTGGAACTCCTGTTTGCCTCGCCGCGAGTCGAGAGCGTTGACCTGGCTGTCTCGCACGATCCCGGGGGAGCCGGGGAGTTTTACCGGAAGTGCGGCTTCACGCCCACCGGTGAGCCTTATCGGGGCGGGTGGCGGATGGTCTTGACCCGGTCAGGCTATCGTGAAATCAAGACCGGAGGGTCGGCGGTGGAAGTCGTTTAGGTTGGTTGGTGGAAGTGACATGTGGCCATTCTCCAAACGTCAGGCGCGTCCGCCGGGCTGGCTCACCGACGCCCAGGCCCGGGACGTGGTGAGGATCTATTATCGCGACCACGACGCCAACTGCTGGTATGCCTGCGCGCTGCTGGCCTCCGGCGAGGGCGTGCGAATCGCCGCCTCGTCCGAGGCCATGACCACCGCCCACTCGCTCCGCGAGGAAGTCGCCCTCAAATCCGGACGGACACTGCCGGTGCAAGGGGATGCGTGAGGACAACGACACCCAGCCTGCGGTCTGATGCCAGGTCCCGATGACTGTCAGTCGAACAACTCAGGAAGCACGACGCGCGTCTGCTCCCTCTCCCTTCGTCGGAGGAGAGGAAAGGGTTGGGGTGAGGGGTGCCGTCCGGCGGCAGGTTGCCGATTTACATTGAGAATTGGCATGACTCCTCTCCTCTCCGGCCTTTCTCTGTGTTCATCGCGTCTCTGTGGTCAACTTGGGTTGCGGCTCGGCCGCGCTGTGTCTCTGTGGTTATACTCGGGTTACAGCCTCGCCGCCACGCGGTTGGTAGTCCTCAATCTTTGTCTTTCCCGAATCTTTGGGAGCCCTGTGTTCACCGCGTCTCTGAGGTCAATTTGGATTGCGTCTCTGCGTTGAAACGAATGGTGTTCGTGCTACATCGTTGGCCATGACGACCCAGACCGAACCCAAGCTCGCCGCGCCCGGTGCCGGGTTGCCCGCGCTGGAACTCCACATCGCCCGGCTCCTGTTCTGGTTCCAGCGCCAGACCGGCAGCCGGCGCACTTTCGATGCCCGCTTTCAGACCGAGCGTGAACGGATTCGCAAGCTCGTGCGCGCGTGTGATGCGGAGTCCGGCGCGTGCCGCGTGCTGATCCGGCGTCCGCCCGGGCTCGAGGACAGCAGCCGCTGGTGGTCGGTCTGGATGACCCTTGATCACTTGCGCATCGTCAACCACGGCATCGTCCGGGTCATCGGAGCGCTCACGAAGGGCGTCACCCCGCCGGGCGCGGCCAGCACCGCCGCCGTCAAACCACACCCGGACGCCTCGGCGGCCGTCGTCGCCACCTATGAGGAATCCTGCGACGCCTTGCTGGCCGTGGTGACAGTGGCTCCCGACCTGCACACCACCGCCCGCTACGCCCACCCGTGGTTCGGTCCACTCGATGCCGCCGGCTGGCACGCACTCGCCGGCGCCCACATGGGCATCCACCGGGTCCAGCTCGAACGCATCCTCGCCGGCCCACCAGCCGTGACGAAATGAAGCTCGCAACCGCTGGTTAGATCCGGCCGCTGGTCACCCGGGTGGCGAAGATACGGGTGCGGTCTGGCCCACCAGCGTGACTTCCGCTTGCAAGACCACCTTCCCCCCCACCGTCACCGTCCCCCCGGCCTGCACCAGATTCCCCAGGCGGCCTTTCACCTCGGCCCGGAGCTGCAGAACCTCGCCGGGTCGGGCCGTGCCGAGCATCTTCACGTTTCGCAGCGCGGTGAGTTTCAGGCCGGGCAAGGGCGCGTGCTTCGGATCGCTCTGCAGCACGACGCCCGCGAGCTGGGCGACCGCCTCCACGAGCAGCACCCCGGGCATCATCGGGTCACCCGGGAAGTGACCGCGCAGGAACGGCTCGTCTCCGCGCACCGTGTATTCGCCCTCCCCGCGCACGCCCGGCTCCAGCGTGATGAGCCGGTCCACGAACCGGAACTCCGGCCCGTGCGGCAGAAACGCGAGCGCCTGGGTGAGGGTATCAGAATCGTTCACTGGATTCGGAGGGAATAGGCGTGGAGACGGAATTCCGCCCGCGAATCATGCGAATGAACGCGAATGAAAAAGCAAACCTGGTGACAAGGTTGCCGACGTAGGAGTTGCCTTGATTCGCGTTCATTCGCGTGTTTCGCGGGCCAGTTGAATCCCTTGTCTCTTTGCGCCTTTGCGTCTTTGCGTCAATTCTGCCTTCCAGTTCATCACTTCGCCCCCTTCGCCGCCGGCTGGCTCACCTGATAATCCGCCCCGATGACGGGTGCGAACAGCGCCTCATCCAGCTTCGGGTTCGCCACCACATTGGTGAAGTCATTCCGCAGCAGCGAGCCATCGGTGAAGCGGAGCTGCGTGGCGCGCAGCACGTTGTCCCGCAGGCTGAAGGTGAGCTGGATCTCCGGCATCATTTTGCGTGCGGACGCGGACTTGGGCTGCAGCGCGAGCGTGTGCAGGCCGTTGGTTTCCGTGAGTCCGGCGATGGCAAAGGTCGCGTCCAGCTCGGCGCGGCTGCGCGGGAAGCCGGCGTCGAGCAACGCCATCGCATCCTTCCACGGTCCACCCGCCGCGGCATCCAGCGGGTAACGCTCCGCCCGCTTGAGCCGCGGGTAGAGGATGACCACCTCCTTGGGCTGGCGCACGGCGATCGTCTGCGGCGGATTGCCCAGCTCCCAGCGGAAGCGCCTCGGTTCGCCGAACCACACGCGCCCGTGCGCCGTGAGCGGCTGCGTGAGCGTGCTCAAGGCCCGCGTCTGCGTGAAGTCCGCCTGCCAGGTGACCAGGTTCGTCTGCGAATTGAGCCACGCGTTGACGATGGCATTCGTGTCGGCGGCGGGGAGCGCAGCCGCGCTGGTCAGAAGGCACAGCGCGAAGCAGAACCGATGGAATGATGGAGTAATGGAGTAATGGAGTGGCCGGCGCGAGGTGCGCGATCCCAGCACTCCACCACTCCACCACTCCAATAGTCCACGCGTCATTGGGGCCAGATAGGAACGAAGTGATACCATTGATCCGGATGCTGCCGCAGCCACGGCTCGAAGGCACGCAGGATTTCCTGCGTGAACGCGCGGCGTTGCTCCCGGCTGCCGAGCGCCGCGCGGTCATAGGTCTGCTCCGGCATGATCTGCGCCGCGTAGCCGTCCCCGCTCCGGACAATGATCGCCGGCACCACGGCACAGCCGGACGCCCGCGCCAGGTCCGCCGCCGCGTTGGAGACGGGGAAGGGCCGCCCGAACAAGTCCACTTCCACCGCACTTTTCTCAGCCGGGCGGTCCAGCAGCACCGCCACCGTCCCGCCCGCGTTCAGCCGCTTGATGACCTCCACAAACGCAAACGGGTCACCACCCACCAGCAGCGTATCCACGCCCCAGCGCGCCCGCGCGGCCTGGCGCAGCTCGGTGAGGCGCGGGTCCGGCTCAGGGTTCGAGAGCGCCAGCAGACGGTGCCCCTTGTGCGTGAGGATCGGTCCGCCGAGTTCCCAGTTGCCCAGGTGCAGCGTGACGATGAGCACGCCGCGTCCGTGCGCATGCGCGGCCTCGAAGCGGTCCCAGCCGGCCAGTTGGTAGAAGGACTGCATCACCGGCGTGCCGCCCTCGAAGCGCCAGAGGTCGGCGAGCTTGCGCGTGAAGTTCACGAAGAGGTTCCGGGCGGTGCGGGCGGCGGCGGCCCGGTCGCCGTCGTGAAGCGGCAGCAGGTTTTGGATGACCACCTCGCGGCGCTGCGGTTGCACCAGCCAGTAGGCATGGCCGCCGAGACGGCACAGGAACTCCGTCAGCCGTCGCGGCAGCAGGCGCGCCGCCGAGAGGCCGGCTTGCCAGCAGAGCTGGCCGTAGAGCACGGAAGGTTTGGAAATCGACTCCGGTGCGTTAAGTCGGGTCGTAGCGGCTTCCGTTTTAAGCGGCCGTTCTCCCTCACCCCGGCCCTCTCCCGCTGGGAGAGGGAGAATGGCAGCCAGCGCGTCCGGTGAAGCAGCGGCTTTGCCCTTTGGTGCATCAAGAGTCAAGCCGTTGCGGCTGACCGCCCGCCACCACACCGGCAGCAGGAAGACAGAGATCAGCATGTTCCAGCCAATGCCCACGGCGCACACCGCGCCCAGGCTGGCCATGCCGGCGTTGCTGGAGAGCGCGAGCGAGCCAAAGCCCGCCACCGCCGTGCCGCCGCACAGCAGCAGCGCGCGGCCCACGGCGTGATGTGCGCCCGCGAGGTCCCCGTGATGCCGGCGCAGCGCGAGCTGCATGAAGATGCTGTAGTCCACGCCCGTGCCGAGCATGAGCGGAAGCGCCATGAGATTGAGCAGGTTCCATGACCAGCCCGCGATCCGCATCACCGCGAGCAGACCAAGTCCGCTGACCGCCAGCACGGCGAGGCTGAGCAAAATCTCCGTCGGCCGCCTAAACGCCAGCCACAACGAGAGCAGGATGAGCGCAACCATCGGGGCGAGCACGAACCACATGCGGTCCGCCACGGCGTGCAACAGCGAGTTCCCGAGCAGCTCCCAGCCCGAAACGATCACGCCTGCCGCACCCAACTCGGCCACCCAGGACCCCGGTGGGCTGTTCGGCGGCGGGGTTTCATTCGCGAACACGAAGCCCGCCGCGAGCCATCCCTCGTCCGTGCGCGCTGCCATCCGCGCGAGAATCCAGCGGCTCATGTCGTTGGTGGGCCAGAAGACATGGGTGCGTGTGAGCGCGGCGCTCCACGTGTCGAACAACGTGTTCGCGAGCATCACCGAATTGGTGTTGAAGCCCGCCGCAAGCGCGGCCGAGCCAAGTCGCTCGCGCTCGATCAGCAAGCGCGCCGCCGTCGCACGGTTCTGCGCCTGGTGCTCAGGGTGCGGCCAGAGCATCGTGGGCAGCAGATAGCCGCTGACAGTGTTGTTCGATTTGGCGCGGGTGAGGACCGCCTCCGCGCGTTCAAGCTGCCGCGCGACTTCGCCCTCCTCGCGGCCTGACGCGATGATCCACAGCGGCTCGCGCGCGGGTCCGAGCCGGCTCTTGATCTGGTCGAGGGTCGCATAAGCCATGCTGCCCTTGGGCCGCAGCGGATCGGGCGAACGGTCCAGCGGCGGCAGTCCGAAACTCAGCACCGCCACCGCTCCGGCTATCACCAGCGCACTGGCAGCGAAGACGAAGTTCCTGCGCCGGCTCGACAGGGCCGGTGTCGGAGCGACGCTCTGCTCGCGCACGGGTCGTGGCCACAGACCGGCGGCGATTTGCTCATCCCGTCGCTTCTGCCGGTCGCTGAAGAGCGGCGGCAAAAAGAGAAACAGCATCACCAGCGCGGACAGCGCGACCCCCAGCGCCACGAGCGAACCAAGCTGCGCCAGCCCCGGCAGGCCGCCGAGGTTCAGCACGAGAAACGCGCTGATGGTGGTGACCGCCGCCCAGAAGATGCTCGGACCGATGGCCCCGCGAATCTCGGGAACGGTCGCGTCCGGCGACGCCATCGCCTCCTGATAATGCACCACGCCGTAGTCCACCGCGAGGCCGAGGAGAATGCCCGCAAAGCCCAGGCTCACGACGTTGATGGCTCCGAAGAAAAGTCCCCCGAGCGCGAGCGTGGAGGCGAGAATGAGCCCGAGCAGCGCAAGCAGCCAGAGCATCGGCCGCCAGCGCCGGTGCGCGAGCCAGAAGAGCACCGCGATGACCGCGGCGGTGAGCACGATGGACTCCTGCATGTCGTGCTCCATGCCGCTGGAAATTTCCGTCACGAACACCGTGCGACCGGTGAAGCCCAGTTTCTCCTGGCCGCCCCGGGCGCGTTGCCACTCGGCGATCTCGGCGCGCATCGCGGCGAGCCAGGCCGTGCATTCGCGATAGCCGGGCAGCGACGTGCGGGCCTTCACCGTGACGAGATGGAACTTCCCGTCCGCCGAGGAGAAGAAGTCCTGGCCGGGACCAAAGCCCGCCGCGCCGACGTCCGGCAACGGCACGCGCGTGAAGCCATACGGATCGAAGCTGAGCTGCGCAATCTCGCCGGGCGAGAAAGACATCGCGAGCCGCTCGCGGGCGTCGGTGAGCGTAGTCTGGACGTTGGTGCCGGTCAGGCGCGTGGCCAGTGCGGCAAAGGCCTCGGGCGGCTGGTTCAGCCAGACCGCGGCAGCGAGTTCCGCCGCCTGCTCCGGGTGCTCGTTCCACGGGGACTGCCACATCGTGCTGGCGACGAGGTTGGTCTTCGTGCGCAGGTGTTCGGCGAGCGCGCGGGCGCTGGCCTCGGTGCTTTCCGTGGCCTCGCCTTCCAGCGTGACGATGAGATCCTCCGCCCCGGCGAAGTGTTGTTGAAACAGTTTGAGCCCCTGCACCACCGGCAGGTCACCCGGCAGGAGGTTGAGCACCTCGACATCGAAGCGCAGCCGGGCGAGTCCGAGCGCGAGCGGAATGAGCAGGAGCCAGAGCCAGCGCTTCATGGCGTCACAGTGCCATCGAAACTTTCGCCGGTCTTGGGGTTCGTGAGCCGCCACGCCCCGGCCTCGCGCCGCTCGAACTGCCATGGCGCGACGGGAGGCTGGCCTGCGAGGGCGCGCGCGATCTGGAGCCACCCGACCCGGGCCGGCGGCGTGCCGGGAGCAGAGTGGCGCTGGCCCGTGGCAGCCTCGATGCGCCAGGTGCCCGTGGTGACCTGCACCAAGACGAAAGACAGCCCGGCCTTGGAGACATCCACCAGGCAGTCGCCCTCGGCGCGGTTCCAGACTTCCAGATCAATGACCACTTCCCCCACGCCCCGTCCCGGCGTCCACACTGCCTGGCCGCTGCGGTGGGTCCAGCCGGGCGCGGAAGTGTCAATGCGCGGCAGCGGTCCGGTGCGGCAGGCGGTGAGGGCGAGAAGAAGCAGGAGGAAAATGAACGTGAGCAGGCGTTCCACGAATACTCTCTCATTAGCACCCGGCTTCAGCCGGGTGAAAGCGAAAGCCCAATGCGAAAGCCGTTTTAACGGCTTCGAGTCAGCCGCAGCCTGACCGGTCGAACCGAAACCGTTGAAACGGTTTCGCGATCTCCTGGAATCAAACACCCGGCTGAAGCCGGGTGCTAATGAGAGCAGCTTGCCACGCCAGTAGCGCTGGTTGCTGAGTGAGCCGGCGAAACCACTCACGGCGGCAGAGGTTTCGTTCATCAGCGTCAATCAAAGCGGATGCGCGGGACGAGAGGGCGGCGGGCCTGGATCTTCACCAGCCAGTAAAAGAGCCGCATGCGCCACCGGATCGCCCAGCGTCCGGTGAGTTCGCCTGCCAGCGCCGCGTTCACGGCGTCCGGCAGCATCCACTTGTCGCGCGGTTCGAGGAACAGCTCCATGAACGGCTTGGTGTAATACTGCTCAACCATCTCCCAATAAAAGCGCAGCGCGTTGAACGTCTTCCGCTCATAGCGCGCAAACCGCCAGCGCGTGCCAAACGGCCGGCGCAGGCAGGTGTCTATCGTCTCCGCCGCGAGCTTCCCCGAGAACATCGCGAGGTAAACCCCCGCCGAGAAGATCGGGTCCATGAACCCGGCGGCGTCCCCCACGCGCAGCAGGCGCGGGCCGGTCAGCCGGCGGTTGTAGTAGGAGAAGTCGCTCGTCGTGTGGAACTCGCCAACCATCTGGGCGGTCTTCATCCGTTCGCGCACCACCGGACTGGTGGCGACAATCTGGTGGAACAGCTCCTGCGGCGGGATCTTGGCCGCGGCCAGTTCCGTGGCGTCGAGCACACAGCCCACGCTGATCTTCGTGGCGGACACCGGGATCATCCAGAACCACTTGTTCTCCAGCCGCACCACCAGGATGTCGCTGCCCTTCTCGCCTTCGTCGCGCATCACCCCGTTGAAATGGCCGAAGATCGCCATCTTCTTGAGCTTCGGATGGATGACGCGCAGCCCCTCCTGGTTGCCGGTCACGTTGCCGCGTCCGCTGGCATCCACGAGGTAGCGTCCCTCCAGCGTGTGCTTCGCCCCGGCGGGGTCCGTGGCGACCACGCGCACATGGTCGGGGAGCTGTTCGAAGCTCTGGAACTGCCAGCCCTCGCGCACCTCCGCGCCCTTTGCGGCGGCGTTTTTGAGCAGCAGGTGGTCAAAGATGGAGCGCTCGACCTGAAACGCCTGCGGCTGCTTGGTCAGGCGTCCCTCACGGAAAACGATCTTGAGCGACTTGCGGCCATTGCCCAGATGGAACTGCGCGCCGGTCTTCCGCGGGAAGCCCGCCGCCTCCAGTTGTGGCAGCACGCCGAGTTCCTCGAAGATAGGCCAGTTGTAGGGCAGCAGGGACTCCCCAATGTGAAAGCGGGGGAAGCGCTCACGCTCCAGCAGCACCACGGACCGGTCCTTGGTGGCCATGAGCGCGGCGACGGTCGAACCGCCCGGACCGCCGCCAATGACTATCGCGTCGTTCATCGTAGCTTCCATTCTGGCCGACAACCGCCGCCAAGCCAATCAGAACAAATCCGGTGGCCCCTACGCGAGTTGTTATGTGGCCCTACCGCGAAGCCGACCCGGGGACGCCGGTGCCACGTAGCGCCGGCCTCCGGCCGGCCGTGCCGCAAGCGTCCCGCTTGCCCGGCGGATCGAGACCGGGCAGTGCGTGGAATCGCCCCACGCCAGCCTGGGGTTGCCGTTCGCCGCCCCCGCAGCGCACACTCCCTCATGAACGCCATCTGCGTCTATTGCTCCTCCAGCAGTGCCGTTGACCCGCACTACGTCGCGGCGGCGGAAGAACTCGGCGAACTCATCGGTCGACGCGGACTCACGCTGGTCTATGGCGGCGCGAGCATTGGTCTGATGGGCCGGCTCGCGCAGGCGGTGCATCGCGGCGGTGGTCGCGTGCTGGGCGTCATCCCCCAGTCGCTTCGTGACCGCGAGATCGCCTACGAAGCCTCCGACGAACTCATCGTCACGCGCGACCTCCGTGAGCGGAAGGCCATCATGGAGTCGCGGGCGGACGCCTTCGTCGCCCTCCCCGGTGGCTTCGGCACGCTGGAGGAAATCCTGGAAATCCTCACCCTCAAGCAGCTCCGGTCGCACCAGAAGCCCGTCGTGTTCCTGAACACCGCCGGTTTCTACGACCGGTTGCTGGCCGTCTTCGAGCAGCTCTACGAGCAGCGCTTCACCAAGGCCGACTACCGCCACTTCTACAGCATCGCCGCCCACCCGCCGGACGTGCTCCATCACCTCGACCACCCCCGTCCCGCGCCTGAAGTGACGAAGTGGACGTAGCGCAAGCCTCTGGCTTGCCGTATCGCCGGCGTCCTCGCCGGCCTTTGCGCTCGTAGCACCGCTGGGCCTCGTTCGCTCAAGCGGGCCGGCGAGGACGCCGGCGGCACGGCAAGCCGGAGGCTTGCGCTACGCCGTTCGCTCCGCATCAACTCGCTTGCCATCCGCCACCCGCCCGGAAATCCTCCCGCCACTC
>CAZOCL010000009.1:12623-48881 GCA_964578245.1 uncultured Klebsiella sp.
CTCCGCATCAACTCGCTTGCCATCCGCCACCCGCCCGGAAATCCTCCCGCCACTCCGATGCCGGATTCACCCGATCTCCTCGCGCTGCTGAAGCAATACTTCGGCTTCGCCACCTTCCGCCCGTTGCAGGAGGAGATCATTCGCGACGCGCTGGCCGGCAAGGACGTCCTCGCCCTGCTCCCCACCGGCGGTGGCAAGTCCCTCTGCTTTCAGCTCCCGGCTCTGGCGCGCAGCGGCCTCACCGTCGTCGTCTCGCCGCTGATCGCCTTGATGAAGGATCAGGTGGACGCGCTCACCGCCAGCGGCGTCCCCGCCACATTCCTCAATTCCTCGCTCGGGGCCGAGGAAGCCCGCGCCCGCCTGCGCGGCCTGCACCAAGGCCAATACCGCCTGCTCTACGCCGCGCCTGAGCGCCTCATGCTCTCCGGCATGCTCTCTGATCTCGAGCGCTGGAACGTCAACCTCTTCGCCATCGACGAGGCCCACTGCATCAGCGAGTGGGGCCACGACTTCCGCCCCGAGTATCGCCAGATCGCCCAGCTCCGCGACCGCTTCCCGCAGATCCCGTTCATGGCGCTCACCGCCACGGCCACGGAGCGCGTGCGCGAGGACATCGCCGAGCAGCTCCAGCTCCGCGAGCCCGCCCGCTACGTCGCCAGCTTCAACCGACCCAACCTCACCTACCGCATCAGCGCGAAGACCGGCGCCTACGGGCAGGTGCTCGACTTCCTCCGCGCCCACCCGCGCGACAGCGGCATCATCTACTGCCAGGCCCGCAAGACCGCCGAATCCCTCGCCGAGAAGCTCCGCGCCGACGGCATCAAGGCCGCGCCCTATCACGCGGAAGTGCCGAAGGAGGAGCGTTCCGCCAATCAAGAAGGTTTCCTCCGCGATGAAATCCGCGTGATCTGCGCGACCATCGCGTTCGGCATGGGCATCAACAAGCCGAACGTCCGCTTCGTCATCCACTACGACCTGCCGAAGAACATCGAAGGCTACTATCAGGAGACGGGCCGTGCGGGCCGCGACGGCCTGCCCAGCGAGTGCGTCCTCCTCTTCAGCCCCGGCGACGTGCAGAAGTATCTCGGCTTCATCAGCGAGAAGCCGCCCGCCGAGCAGGTCATCGCGCGCGAGCAGTTGAGCCAGATGGTCCACTACGCCGAGTGCTCCGGCTGCCGGCGCGTCGAACTGCTGGCGTATTTCAGCGAGGAATCCGCGGAAGAGAACTGTGGTGCCTGCGACAACTGCCTCACCCCGCGCGCCACCTTCGATGGCACCGTCGCTGCGCAGAAGTTCATGTCCTGCGTGTTCCGCATCCGGCAGGCGGGGAATTTCGGCGTCGGGCTGAACCACATCATCGAGGTGCTCACGGGCGCGCAGAGCGAGCGCGTGCTCAAGTGGGGCCACCAGAATCTCACCACCTACAACATCGGCCACGAGCACACTCGCTCCGAGTGGGCCGCCATCGGACGCGAACTCATCCGCCTCGGCTACTTGCGCCAGACCACGGACAAATTTCCCGTCGTCGAGCTGACCAACGAAGGCCGCGCCGTCCTGACCGCGCGCACCAAGATCACGCTGACCAAGCCCGTCGCCGCACCTGAGAAGGTAGTCAGCCATGTCGGCGAGATCGCCTGCGACGAATTGCTCTTCGAGAAGCTCCGCCGCCTGCGGAAGGAACTGGCCGACGCCCGGGCCGTGCCGAGCTACATCATTTTCTCTGACGTGGCGCTGCGGCAGATGGCGCGGCTCTACCCGCAGACCGAGGGCGAGTTCAGCCGCATCAGCGGCGTGGGCGCGAGCAAGCTCCGCGACTTCGGCGCGCAGTTCCTCGAGGAGATCTCCGCCCACCTGCGCGCCAACCCGAAACAGATCTTCGCCGACTCGTCCTTCACGCAGAAGCCCGCCGCCGCGCAGCGCAGCAAGCTCACGGAAACAGTCGTCGCCACGCTGCACTACTGGCGGCAGGGCCGGACCATTGAGGACATCGCCCGCATGCGCGACGTGAAGCCCGGCACGATCTACGGCCACCTCGCGGATGCGGTGGAGGCGGGGGAGGCCTTCGACATCAACACAGTGATGAGCGCGGACCAGCAGACACGGGCGGCGAAGGCGTTTTACCAGTTCGGCTGGGGCAACATCACCGGCGTGAAGGAATCGCTGCCCGACGTGGACTACGGCCCCCTCCGCATCTTCCGCGCCCTGAAGAACCGGCAGTGAGGCGGATGAACGAAGCGCTTCCAGCATCGCGCCAGCGTCTTGGAGTGCGGTGGCCCCCCGCCGCTTTTTGCGCGTTGAACTTGCAAGATCGCTGCCGTTGATTCGTCGCCGAACCCAAAGCGGCGGAGGGCCGCCGCACTCCAAGACGCTGGCGCGTATTCCATGCCCCATTCGTTGACAATCCGCGCCGTCCTTGCCGACACTCGCGCCATGCTCCGCCGCACTTTGCTTCGCCTCGCCTTCTGCCTCGCGCTCGCCAGCCTTTCCGCCTGCACGCACACGCGGCCCGAAGCCGCCGCCAGCCCCACCCGTCTGGTCGGCGTCGTGCAGGTGGACATCACGCCGGAGTATCCGGTGCGTCTCAACGGCTACGGCGGCCGCCGCCTGGAATCCGAAGGCATCGAGCAGCGCATCCGCGCGAAGGCTTTGGCCATCGGGAGCGATGCGGAAGGCCCGTTCATCCTCATCACCGTGGACAACTGCGGGGTGCCCGAGTGGATTCGCACCGAGCTGCTCAAACGCCTGGCGGCCAAACGCGTCACCAGCGAGCACTTCGCCATCTGCTCCAGCCACACGCACTCCGCGCCCATGCTCAACGGCGTGCTGCCCACCATCTTCGGCATACCCATCCCGCCCGATCACCAGCGCACGATTGACCGCTACACCCGCGAGTTTACCGACAAGCTGGAACAACTCGCCCTCGCCGCGCTCGCGGACCGCAAGCCCGCCCAGCTCGCGTGGACCAAGGGCGAAGTGAAATTTGCCGCGAACCGCCGCAAGCCCACGCCCACCGGCTACCAGAACGCGCAGAACCCCGACGGCCCCGTGGATCACGAGCTGCCCCTGCTGCGCGTGACCTCACCCGAGGGCATCCTCCGCGCCGTGCTGGTGAACTACGCCTGCCACTGCACCACCAGCGGCTTCAACAAACTGCACGCGGACTGGGCCGGTTGCGCGCAGTTCGCCATCGAGAAAGCGCACCCCGGAGTCGTCGCGCTCACGGCCATCGGCTGCGGCGCGGACCAGAATCCCTACCCGCGCGGCACCTATGAACTGGCGAACAAGCATGGCCAGTCGCTCGCCGACGAAGCCGGGCGGTTGCTCAAGGAAGGCAAGTTCACCGCCCTCGAAGGCCCGCTCACCGGGGTGACGCGGCGCATTGAGCTGCCCTTCGACACGCTGCCCACGCGTGCCCAGTGGGAAGCCACGGCGAAGAAGCCCGGAGCCGATGGCTTGCGCGCGCAGTTCGCGCTCAAGACGTTGGACGAAGGCGGCAAGATCCCGGCGACGCTGCCGTATCTCGTGCAGGTCTGGAGCTTCGGCAGCGATCTCGCGATGGTCTTCCTGCCCGGCGAAGTCGTCGTGGACTATGGCTTGCGCATCAAGCGCGAGTTCGACGGCCAGCGCGTCTGGGTGAACGCCTACGCGAACGACGTGCCCTGCTACATTCCCTCCCGCCGTGTCTGGGACGAGGGCGGCTACGAGGCGGCCGGTGCGATGGTCTATTACAACCGCCCCAATCGCTTCGACGGCACGCAGGAGACGCGCATCATGGACGCCGTGCAGGCGCTGATGCCGAAGGTATTCGTCGCCCCGGCGAAGTAGACTGGCATCGCTGAAAGCTGGTGCGAGCGGTCACAACGTCTCCGGCGCGCGGCCTTCAAGCCGCTTCATCGTTCGAACGCCTCACCGCTCGCGATCCCCAAAGAGCGCATCACGTTGAAGCGGCGTGAACGCCGCGCGCCTGACGCACATGTCCTTCGCACGCTTCGTCACCTGCACCTCCACCGAGGCTCTCGTTTGAGAAAACCAGACTGGCACGCCTCCCCACGGGCTGGCAGATTGGCCGAAATGTTCACCATGACGACTCGCCGCGCCGCTCTCCTCACGCTGTTGCTGGGCTTCGCCGCCTTTTCATCACACGCCGCCGAACTCGCCATTCCCGACAACGTCACCTTCGAGCGCGACATCACTTACGCGGAGGCGGGCGGCGCACGGATGCAGCTCAATATTGCCCGGCCCAAGAACGCGAGCGGGCCGCTCCCTACCGTGTTGTGCATCCACGGCGGCGGGTTCCGCGCTGGGAGCCGCGAGGGCTACAACAAGCTCTGCCTCACGCTCGCCCAAAAGGGTTTTGTGGCCGCCACCATCAGCTATCGGCTCGCGCCGATGCACCAGTTCCCGGCGGCGATTCACGACACCAAGGCCGCCGTGCGCTGGCTGCGCGCCAACGCCACGAAGTATGGCATCAACCCGGACCGCATTGGCGTGACCGGCGGCTCGGCGGGCGGGCATCTCGCGCAGTTCCTCGGCGTGACGGCCGGCGTGAAGGAATTTGAAGGCGCGGACAACCCGGGCTTCTCCAGCGCCGTGACCTGCGTCGTGAATGTCTATGGCCCGAGCGATTTCACCAAGTCCTACGGCAAGAGCGTGGATGCACATGTCGTGCTGCCCATGTGGCTCGGTGGCGATGTGGACACCGCCCGCGCGAAGCACATCCAGTCCAGCCCGCTGAACTGGGTCACGCCCAACGCCGCGCCCACGCTCATCATCCACGGCACGGAGGACAAATATGTAGCCTTCGAGCAGGCCGTCTGGATGCGCGACCGGCTTGCTGCATGCGGCGTCCCAGTGGAACTGATCACGATGGAAGGCGCGGGCCACGGCTTCAAAGGCGCGGATGCGGAGAAGGCCGATGCGGCATTAATCGCCTACTTCGAGCAGCGGCTGAAGAAGTAGCAGCGCGTGGAGCGCCGGTCTCTGACCCGGCGCGTTCATGGGCAGCCGATTAACGCCGGGTCGGAGACCGGCGCTCCGCAAAACCCGTGCCCACCGGGATTTACTCGTTGACGCACTTCCCCTCGCCACTACCATCCGCCCCCTGTTGGTATCTGACCTCATCCCGGACACGAACCTTAACGAACACGAACTATGGCAGTGAAAGTTGCAATCAACGGATTCGGCCGCATCGGCCGCCTCGTCTTCCGCGCAATGGTCGAGCAGGGGCTCGTCGGCAAGGAAGTCGAAGTCGTCGCGGTCGGTGACATTGTCCCGGCGGACAACCTCGCCTACCTGCTCAAGTATGACTCCACCCAGGGCCGCTTCAGCGGCACCGTCGGGTCCAAGAAGTCTGCCGCCGACAAGGTCGAGGACGACATTCTCATCGTGAACGGTGCGGAGATCCGCGTCGTGTCCGCGAAGTCCCCCACCGAGCTGCCCTGGAAGGCGCTGGGCGTGGACATCGTGATCGAGTCCACCGGCCTCTTCACCGAGGCGGAGAAGGCCAAGGGCCACCTTGCCGCCGGGGCCAAGAAGGTCATCATCTCGGCTCCTGCCAAGGGCGAGGACATCACCATCGTGATGGGCGTGAACCACGAGAAATACGACGCCGCCGCGCACCACATCATCTCCAACGCGGGCTGCACCACGAACTGCCTCGCGCCCGTCGTCCATGTCCTCCTCAAGGAAGGCATCGGCATCGAGGAAGGCCTGATGACCACCGTGCACGCCTACACCGCCACGCAGAAGACCGTGGACGGCCCGAGCAAGAAGGACTGGAAGGGCGGCCGCACCGCGGCGCAGAACGTCATCCCCAGCTCCACCGGTGCCGCCAAGGCCACCGCCCTGGTCTGCCCCGAAGTGAAGGGCAAGCTCACCGGCGTCGCCTTCCGCGTCCCCGTGCCGACCGTCTCCGTCGTGGACCTCACCGTCCGCACGGTGAAGGAAACCTCGCTGAAGGAAATCAACGCCCTGATGAAGAAGGCCAGCGAGACCTACCTCGCGGGTGTCCTCGACTACACCAGCGACGAAGTGGTGAGCACCGACTTCATCCACGACAAGCACAGCTCGATCTACGACTCGACCTCGGGCGTGGAACTCAACAGCCGCTTCTTCAAGCTCGTGAGCTGGTATGACAACGAATGGGGCTACAGCAACCGCGTCGGCGACCTGGTGAAATACATCATCGGCAAGGGCCTGTAAGCCACGCGGCTCAACGCAAATTCAACGAACGGCGTCCCGGCAACGGGACGCCGTTTTTGTTGGGAGTCCCGGCTTCAGCCGGTGGAGCGCCGCGTCGCTCCAGGCGCTTCGCGCGCAGCGTCAAGAACAGTCGAACGCCTCGCCGCCTGAAGGCGGGACTCCATGCGGGCGGCACGCGGTTCGCCCGAACGGCTGCGTGAATACTCACAAGCCACGTCCGGTGCGGGCGATTGAAGGTTGAATCTGCGGAGGGCCTTGCCTAGCCTCCCAGTTCAGCCGGTCTGTGGACCGGCGAAAACGTTGCCTCTCACCATGAAAGCTCAATTCACCCGTCGCCATGCCCTCGTGGCCATGGCCGTCACCACTGGCTCACTCCTCACTGCCTGCAAGAGGCCCGACGAACCCGCCAAGGGCGGCGACGGCGGCAAGGGCGCGCCAGGCGAGGTCATCAAAGTCGGCGAATTCGCCTCGCTCACCGGCAAGGAAGCCACTTTCGGCCAGTCGTCGCACAAGGGCACGCTGCTGGCCATCGAGGAGCTGAATGCTGCCGGCGGCGTGCTGGGCAAGAAGTTCGACCTGATCACCGAGGACACGCAGTCCAAGCAGGGCGAGTCCGCCAGCGTGGTGCGCAAGCTCGTCTCTCGCGACAAGTGCATCGCGATCCTCGGCGAGGTTGCTTCCGGCCGCTCCATGGAGGCCGCGCCCATCTGCCAGAACGCCAAGGTGCCGATGATCTCGCCCAGCTCGACCAACCCGAAGGTCACCGAGGTCGGCGACTTCATCTTCCGCGTCTGCTTCATCGACCCCTTCCAGGGCACCGTGATGGCGCTCTTTGCCAAGAACACGCTCAAGGCGAAGAACGTCGCCGTGCTGACCGATGCCGCCGCCCCCTATAGCGTCGGTCTCGCCACGTTCTTCAAGGAGAAGTTCATCGCGGACGGCGGCAAGATTGTCGTCGAGCAGAAGTTCAGCAGCGGCGACAAGGACTTCAAGGCCCAGCTCACCGCCATCAAGGCGGCGAATCCCGAGGCCATCTTCGCCCCGTGCTACTACACGGAGGCGGGCCTCATCGCGCAGCAGGCGCGGCAGCTCGGCATTAACCTCCCGATCTTCGGCGGCGACGGCTGGGAAGCGCCGGAGCTGGTCACCATCGGCGGCAAGGCGATGGACGGCAATTTCTACTCCACGCACTACTCCCCCGAGGACAAGGCCGAGATGGTCCAGACCTTCGTGAAGAAGTTCAAGGCCCGCTGGAACGGCGAGGTTCCCGACGCCATGGCCGCGCTGGGCTATGACTCCGCGCTGGTCCTCGCCGACGCCATCAAGCGCGCCGGCACCACCGATGGCCCGAAGCTCCGCGACGCCCTCGCCGTGACCAAGGACTTCGTCGGCATCACTGGCAAGACCACGCTCGACGCCGCCCGCAACGCGACCAAGCCAGCCGTCATCATTGAGGTGAAGGACGGGAAGTTTGTTTACAAGGAGACGGTCAACCCCTGATGAGCATTGCCAAACATCGGGCTTTCACTAATCCCGTGTTGAGCTAGATTTCCGTCATGAGCGTCGCCGAAATTCGCACTGAAGTGGCCAAGATGAGTCGCGAGGAGCGCTTGGATTTGGAGGCGTATCTTCTATTTCTCGCGCAGGAGGAAGACCCGGAATACCTGGCCATGCTCGATGAGCGCGTCCGGCGCATGGAGCGGGGTGAGGTGGTGACGGCGGCAGATTTCGAGGCCGCGCACGCGCGGCTGTGCGCGGAAGGCCGATGAACCTCGGCTACACCTATACGGTGGACCGGGATGTGTTGCCCACCTTGGTCTCGGCGCGCAAGACCGACCGCGACCGCCTGCTGCGTGCTTTTGCCGAGCTGGCAGACAACCCTTTTACAGAAGGTGAGTTTCGTCGCCGAAGCAGCGAGCGAAGCGACATTCAGGCCCGCCGATTCGGACGCTGGATGGTAACTTGGTGGGTGGATCATCCAGTGAAAATCGTGCGGGTGACCGATGTCACCCTGATACCGCTGCCCGAGTGACAGAATTCGCCCAACAACTCATCAACGGCCTCTCCCTCGGCGCGATCTACGCGCTGATCGCGCTGGGTTACACGATGGTTTATGGCGTGCTGCGCTTCATCAACTTCGCGCACAGCGACGTGTTCATGGTCGGGTCGTTTGCGGGCTTCTACATCGGGCGCGGGATGGCGCGGGAATCCATGCTGAGCGGCCTGGTGGCGCTGGCGGGGGCGATGGTCATCTGCGCCATACTGGGAGTGGTGATTGAAAGACTCGCGTATCGGCCGCTGCGGAACCGCTCGAAGCTCACCGTGCTTATCACGGCCATCGGCGTCTCGCTGCTGCTGGAAAATCTCGGCCAGTTCGTCTTCGGCGCGGCCCCCAAGGCCTTTCCCACGCTCTTCCCCGTCCACACCTTCAACGTCGCCGGGCTCGTCATCGGGTCGAACCAGCTCGTCGTGCTGGGCGTCGCGCTCGCGCTGCTGGGCGCGCTGCAATACATCGTGCTGCGAACCAAGGTCGGCACCGCGATGCGCGCTGTGTCCTTCAACCCGCAGGCCGCCTCGCTCGTGGGCATCAACAACGACCACATCATCTCCTTCACCTTTGCCCTCGGCTCCGCGCTGGCGGCGGCGGGCGGCATCCTCTACTCGCTGAACTACCAGGCCATTGATCCCCTCATGGGCGTGATCCCGGGCCTGAAGGCGTTTGTGGCGGCGGTGCTCGGCGGCATCGGCAACATCCCCGGCGCGGCGCTCGGCGGTCTGCTGCTGGGTGTGGTCGAGACTTTCGTGAATGGCAGCCGCTTCAGCACCTTCACTGACGCGATTGCCTTCGCCATCCTGATCGGCATCCTGCTCTTCCGCCCGGCAGGCTTGCTCGGCAAGATGCAGGTGGAGAAAGTATGAAAGCTCCAAGCTCCAAGCGCCAAGTTCCAAAGAAGCTCCAAGCGCCACATTCCGATGGCGCTTGGTTGAAAGGCGTGCTTCGGTGGAATCGCAACTCCTTTGGAGCTTGGAATTTGGAGCTTGATTGGGATTTGGAATTTGGGATTTGGAACTTCCCCCGCGCATGATCCCCCGCTCCCAAATCGTCCTCGCCGCCGCCATCATCGTGGCCGGTCTGGTTTCCGCCTGCTCGTCGCGGCTCGATCCCTACTTCGCGCTGATCATCTCGAACATCGGCATCAACGTCATCCTCGCGGTCAGCCTGAACCTGATCAACGGCTACACCGGGCAGTTCTCGCTCGGGCACGCCGGCTTCATGGCCGTGGGCGCTTACGCGGCGGCGGCCATCACCATGTTCGCCGCGCCGAAGTTCGCCCCCGGTCTCACGCAGGGCGCGGGCGTTCATCTGCTGTTTCCACTCGCGCTCGTCGGTGGCGGGCTGGCAGCGGCGCTGGCCGGCGTGCTGGTCGGCGCGCCCTCGCTGCGGCTCAAAGGCGACTACCTGGCCATCGTCACGCTCGGCTTCGGCGAAATCATCCGCGTGATCTTCCGGAACGTGGACTCGCTCGGCGGCGCGCTGGGGCTGAACGGCATTCCCGCCTACACGAACCTCTTCTGGGTCTATGCCTTCGCCGCGCTGACGGTCTATGTCGTCGTGAGCCTGGTGAACTCCACCTACGGCCGCGGCTTCCTCGCCGTGCATGACGATGAGATCGCCGCCGAGGCCATGGGCATCAACACCACCCGCTACAAGATCACCGCGTTCGTCGTCGGTGCGTTCTTCGCGGGCGTGGCAGGGGGGCTATATGGACACTCGATCCTCACCATCGCGCCGACGGGTTTCGACTTCATGCGGTCCATCGAGATCGTGGTGATGGTGATCCTCGGGGGCATGGGCAACACCACGGGCGTCATCATCGCCGCCGTGCTGCTCACGCTGCTGCCGGAGGGCCTGCGGATGCTCGCAGGCGTGCGGGTGGACCTGCCCTTCTCCGCGCCGTTCAACAACCTCAAGTGGATCGCCGACACGCGGATGATCATCTACTCGCTGCTGGTCATCGTGCTGATGCTCGCGCGCCCGCAAGGCCTCTTCAACTGGGCCAACCGCAGCGCGACCAAGCCGAAGATTTGAGTTGGTGCCCGCCAAACACCCGAAAAGCTGCTAAGAAGAGCGGCCCTTGCCCACGGTCGCCGGACAATTCCCCATGGCGCACACGCTAACCCGCCTTCCTTTTCGCATGTTTAGCGTGTTTCGCGGCTCTCTTTTCAGACTGGCGGCTATTCAGGGCGGACCGGCCTCGGCGCGGGCGCAGGCGCAGCGGGCTGCAGGACGGCCGTCTTGATCAGCCGGCAAAACTCCTTCTTGGTGGCTTGCTGCACCTTGCCCTCTTTGCCCGCCTGACTGGACTTGTATTCCACCGCCAGGCGTTCGAGCTTCACGATGCGGAGGAAGCTGTCGCCCGCCTGCCAGACCTGGCCCTGTTGGAGTTTGAGTTTTGGCATGGCGAGATGGGTAAATACTGGAGCCGGCGGTTCGTTCCGCCGTTGTCCGTGCATCATGGCGGCCCGCCGCCTCACTGCAACAGCGAATGAAGCTGCCGCCCCGGCTGGGGCGCATCTGGACTCTGCCCCCGAAGCCGAGCCGGCGCGGACGCCGGCGATACGGCCCGCGGGACGCGGGCGCTACGTAGCGCCGGCCTCCGGCCGGCCGTGCTGCAAGCGTCCTCGCTTGCCCGGCGGGGCGAGACCGGGGGCAGTGTCCAGATGCGCCCGGAGGGTCCGGGCTTGGGGTCGAACTCATTGACACAGCGGAACACGCGTTGGTAGGTTCCGCGCGCACTTGCGGCGGTTATGGCTACGCTACTCAACCAACCAGTGCTCGTTTTGAACCGGCTGTGGCAGGCGGTGAACATCTGCACAGCACGGCGCGCCCTTTCGCTGCTGTTTCAAGGCCACGCTCAGGTCGTGCTCGGCGATCAGGATGGCGCGTTCCAGACGTATGATTTCTCCTCGTGGGCGGACTTCTCACGCCGCGAGCCGCACCCGGAGTCCGTGCGCGGCATCTCCTATCGCATCCGCGTTCCCCGCGTGATCATGCTCGCGGTGTTCGACCGCCTCCCGCGCAAGGAAGTGAAGTTCACGCGGCACAACATCTTCGAGCGGGACAAGAACACCTGCCAGTATTGCGGCCAGATCTTCGACCGCAAGGACCTCAATCTGGACCACGTCATCCCCCGCGACCGCGGCGGGCCGACGACGTGGGAGAACATCGTGTGCTCCTGCGTGCCCTGCAACACGCGCAAGAGCAACCACAGGCCGTCCGAGTGCGGCATGCACCTCATCCGCAAGCCGCGCAAGCCCAAGTGGCGGCCCTTCGTGCAGCTCAACTTCGGCGTGGAATACCACGACAGTTGGAAGCACTTCCTCGACCTGGCCTACTGGAACGTGGAACTCGGGGACTGAGCCGGGCTGGTTCAGGGGAGCGTAGGAAGAATGGTTCTCCGCTGTTTTCGTGGGGGAGAAGCTCCAATCCCAAGTTTCAAATTCCAAAGAAGTTCCAAGTTCCAACTTTCAAAGGGCAGGATTGCGGGCCAACCGTCGCACCGGCCCTTGGGCAAAGGGCCGGACCAGGGTGGAAACGCTGACGGCGTGGCGCGCTGAACAATTGGAGTTTGGAGCTTATTTGGAGCTTGGGACTTGGAGCTTGGAATTTCCCCCTCCGTGTGGTCCGCGGAAACCGCAGTGCCCCTTCGGGGGTTCGGGAGCCCCCGGCCTAGCTCACCGCCACTTCGGCTTCCTGCTTCGCCACGTCCTCCGCAAAGAATTTCGCCACGTCCTTGAACTTCGCCGCGTTCGCCGGGTTCAGGCCCATCAGCAGTTGATGGGCTTCCAGACAGTTGCGCGTCAGCTCCAGCTTGGTCGCGCCGCAGGGCTCCACGGCGCTGAAGTCCAGTCCATCCTGGCCGCCTCCCCGCACCACGCGGAAGAGCTGCAGCACCCCGAGGTTGTCAATCAGGTCGGCGACCTTGGGCGAAGGGTTGAGCAGCTCGATGGGCCGCTTTTCGGGCGGGAGATTGTCCGCCGAGAGCTGCATGCCAATGCTCGCGAGCACGCCGAGGAACGTGCTGTCCATCAGCACGCAGGCGGACAAATCTATGAGAAACCGCTGGGCCCCGCGCGCACGCGCCTCCTGAACCAGCCGCTTGAGATCCGCGCTGGCCACGACACTGGCGCGCCCAAAGATCTTCACGCAGACGGTGTCACCGACGCGGGCGGCGAGGAGGTTGGGAGTGGGGGAGGTCATCGGTTGTAGGACGTTCCTGTCATGTTCATCCACGCATCGATGTAGGCGACGAGGGGCTCCGCAGTGGACCGGTATTGGATAGTCCACATTAACGGCGTGTAAAGGGCTTGGTGCGCCGGCTTTGGAAGCACGCCTCGATTCACCAGCACCACCGCCGGTCCAAAACTCAACAAGTAGAACAACGGGAGCAACGCGAATCCGCCAATGACGTAAAGCCACGCCTTTCCGGACTTGCCTGTTGCTGCGTCACTCATGCCGTGTGCCGGTTCACGTCGTCAGAACCATCTGCTCCAAGTAACACCCGCAGGCACCGGATAGCAAGAGTGCGGAAATTGGTGCAAAAGGGTCATTGGTTCAGCGTTCGGCCGTGCCGGTCAAGGTCACCCAGGCCTGGATACCCACGTAATGGTTCCCGAAAACCGTGTCGATCCAGCAGTCCACCGGCGCATAGATTGTTGCCACTAGTTCCAGCGATACGACCCCGAGATGCAACCGCACCACCGTCAGGCCACAACTCAAGACGCAGCCGACGGGCAATCCAATCAACCGACCTGCAGGCACGGCCTCCGCCTGCCCGACCGCTTGGGAGCTTCGCCGCTCATTCACGGTTCCGGCGTCCCGGTCAGTTTCAACCACGCGCCGATGTAGCCCTCGATCAGGTCATCGCTGCCCGTGTGTTCGGCGACCCAGCCGAGCGGAGCATAGAAAGTCTCCAGCACCGGCTCCGGAACGACTTTGCGCGCGACCAGGACTACCATCGGCCCGGTGCTCAGCACGTAGAGCAGCGGCAGGCTGACCAGGATGCCCACGACGTAGAGCCACGTCTTGCCCGACTTCTCTGGGGCGTCGTCGCTCATTTGGGTGTGCCGGAGGCACTCAGCCAGGCGTTCAGGTATGACTCCCATGCCGGGAGAAATGGCGTGCGATGAAGCGCGCGATCAAACGGACCATAAACCAGGAAGACCGGTTCCTCGGGCACCATTCGACGCTTGAGCAGGACCACGACCGGCCCGGCCATCAACACATAAGCAACGGGGACCAGCACGAAAGTCGCCGCAATCGAGAACCAGACATTCCCGGACTTCTCTGGCGCTTCATCGCTCATGCCGTATTCCCTTTCGACCGCTCAAATTGCCGGCCGCACTGAACCCCCACGTCCGGGGTTCGAAATCCGCGCTCGGCACCCCGTCAGACCATCTGCCCCTGCGCCGCCGGCGAGAGGTTGATCTCCAGCACCCCGCTGATGCGCCAGGTCGCACCCTCCCGGATGAGCAGGTAGCGGAAGAGCCGCGTTCGGCCACCCCGTCCCTGCACCGAGACCAGCAGCACCGCTTCGCGCCCGTTGTCCTCCGTGTCGCCAAACGAGACGGACCGCCAATAAGCGATGACCGGATAACCGTCCTTCACCATCCGCTCGAAGGCACCGACCGAGAACTGCTGCTGGAGCCCGGTCGCAGCGAAGGAATAAGCCCGGGCGTAGTCCCCATCGCGAAAGGCCGTGAACTGGGATTCCACCACGCCCACGACCTGCCGACGCACCTCCCCTGTGCTCGGATGCAACGGCTGGACGCTGGTCGGAGTGACGAAGAAAAACACCAGGCAGGCCGCCACCGGCAGCGAGAGCACCCGCAGCAGGCGGATCAACTCCTCACGCGAGTCGCCGCTGAAAAGCCGGGGGGAATCGCTCAAGCGAAACAGCGGCGGTCAGCCCGCCTTGGTGGTCAGGCCGGTAAGCGCCTTGGCCACCGTCTGGATGGCCGCTTCTTCCACGCCGGCGAGCGTCAACGCGTCCTTCACACTCTGAATGGCAGCGGTCAACTGCGGCGGACTGGCGGCATTGAGCGCGGTGGCGAGACTGCGGGCGAGGGCGGCCTGGTCGGCGGCGGCGATCTTCTTGCCCGCGATGGCATCACCGACCGCATTGGCCAGCGCCTGGAGGCTTTCAGTGGAGGGCTTGGCGGTGCCGATGGCCACTCCGGCAAGGTCGGCGGCGAGCTTGTCCTTCTGCTCCTGCGAAGCCTGCGGGCGGGACTTGATGACGGCGAGATCGGCCAGGATTTTGGTGACGTTGGGCTGGGCCACGGCAGGGGCCGCCGGAGCGCCCGTGGCGGGCTGCCCGCCGCCCTGAGGGGGCAGGTTGAGCGGCCGGCCGGCGGCTTCCTTGGCGCGCTGCTTGATGATGACCGCCGCGCCCTGGCCGAAGGCGCTGGACGCGGTGCAAAGGGTGACGAGGGCGAGGACGAGGAACGACGTTTTCATGTCTGGATGCGTTGAGCTTGACGCACCGTGCTCCTTTTGCCGGAAGCTGTCAACTGGCAGCTCGCGGCCCGGGCGCAGGTCCATTGCTTGCCGAGTTGCACGTCCGGATTTCCAGCACCCGGGAGCTGAGTTCCACCCCTGGCCACTCACCTTGAAACCCGCCGGGTTCTCCACTTTGCCAAGGCCGCCTGCGCAGAAGCTGGAAGGTGCCCTTTCCGAAACAGGTTTCCGAAACAGGCTTGCGTTTTTCCCTCCCGCCGAAATGATGCGCCCCATGCTCAAGCAATTCCTTTCGCCCAAGTATTTGGTTCCCGCCCTCGCCATTGGCATCGTCGCCGCGCTCACCGCAGCGGACGCCCCCGGCAAGAAAGGCGTCGGCTACACCACCACTCCGCTCATCCCCGGCACCCAGTGGCACGTCCACGACGGTGACCGCCCCGTGCCGCGCGTGGTCACGCCGGCGGCCACCTTCAGCCACCTCGCGCCCGCGCCCTCGGACGCCACGGTGCTCTTCGACGGCAAGGATCTGGCCAAGTGGTCCGGCCCCGGCGGCGAGGCCAAGTGGAAGCTCGAGGACGGCTACATGGAAGTCGCGCCCAAGAGCGGCAGCATCCGCACCAAGGACACCTTTGCGGACTTCCAGTTGCACCTGGAGTTCGCCACCCCCGCCGAGGTGAAGGGCGACAGCCAGGGCCGCGGCAACAGCGGCGTGCTCTTCAACGGCATCTACGAAGTGCAGGTGCTCGACTCTTTTGAGAACCCGACCTATCCCGACGGCCAGTGTGGCGCGCTCTACGGTCAGTCCCCGCCGCTGGTCAACGCCAGCAAGAAGCCCGGCGAATGGCAGAGCTACGACATCATCTGGGAGTCCCCGCGCTGGGATGCCGAGGGCAAGATCGCCAAGAAGGCGGCCGTGACAGTCATCCACAACGGCGTGGTCCTGCACCATCGCAAGGAATACCAGGGCAACACACCGCACCAGAACAACGGCAACTACAACAAGCCGCACGCGCCCGAGGTTTTCATCCAGCTCCAGGACCACAACAACCCGATGCGCTTCCGCAACATCTGGCTGCGCAGCCTGGGCGAGTATGACAAGCCCTGAAGGCTGAAGGGCGCAGCGCCCGCTTTTCACCCGCCCGCCGAAGGCTTCCTTCGGCGGGCGTTTTTGTTTTCTGCCGATGGCTTTCCGCAGGCTGCTTGTCGCCCACGAAGTCAGGCGCGCTTTCGCTTTGCCGACCTGTCGTGCGCTCCACCAATACGACCCCCGCAAGCGGCTTCTTTGTGTCCTCTGCGCCCTTTCGCGGCCAGATCAACTGCCCAGACGACGTCCCGATGCGTTCACGGAAGCAGCATTATCCTGGAAATGGACCGCCGTATCCCGCCCTTTTCGCGTCTCTTCGCGTGTTTCGCGGGCAACCGGCTTCCGCCTAAAACTTCCCGTTGAGCGTCGCCGCCACGTAGCCGGCACCGTTGTCCGTGAGCTGCGTGCCCGCGCTGAAGTAGTGCCAGCGGCGCTCGATGGCGAAGCCACCTTCCACGCCGAGGTTAAAGTGCCGATTGAAGCTGTAGTTGAAGCCGGCCCCGATGCGGCATTCACGATAGTCGAGCATCTGGTTGTCCAGCAGCGGATTCGCGGCGGTCTTCGTGCCGAAATTCCGGCCCACGCGGTAGGCGACCTGACGCCACTCCGCGCCGGAGTAGAGCAGCAGCTCGTCGGTGGCCTGGAATTCAATGCGCGGACGGGGCATGATCAGGCTGAGCGTCCAGTATTCCGCAAAGTGCCAGCGCACGCCCGGCCCGCCAAACACGGGATACTCGGCCCGCAGGTCCACATACAGGCCCAGCAACCACATCAGGTCCTCGTCCGCCTGCCAGGCCAGCACGGTGTTGAACGGCATGTTGACGTCGCCGAAGCTGATGTCCGCGAAGTCGCTGTAGAGGCCGGGACGGGCGTTGACCCAGAGGGAGAGGTTGTTGCGCAGCGCCCAGTTGCCCGTGAGCTGGAGGCCCACGTTGCCGAGCGTCCTGGGGATCGGGACCCCGGGGCTCACATTGAAGTCGTTGCGGCGATACTCCGCGGCGATGCGGTAGGTGAAGTCGTCCGTCCCGCGCACGGCGATGCCGCCGACGATGTGTGAGGAGACGGAATCCACATTGCCCAGACGGGCTGAACCCACGGACAGCCGGGAGCCGGAGAGATAGGCGGCCCCGGCCTCATACTCCAGTTGCATGGGGTTGCCGCGCGGCGGGACGTGCCAGTAATCCGCACGGGCGGACATCGCTGTGAGCGTCACCGCCATCCCGAGAAGCGCCGAGATCGTCTTCATGCGTCGCGGAGCGTGGGTGATTCAGGGCCGTTTGGCAAGGCGCGGATTGGCCTATGTCACTCAAGCAGGCGGAACCCCGCCCCGCCGCTCGCCGGGCCGGGCACGCGGAGACGATTGCGGCACGGCCGGCCTGACGCGGCGCCACGTAGCGCCCGCGTCCCGCGGGCCGTATCGCCGGCGTCCGCGCCGGCTCCCGGAGCGCGGCGCCGGGCCGCAGCGCCTGGAACCCGGGAAAGCCTCGCGATCATCTGCAACCCGCTCGAAAGGTGGCCGTGCCACGGGCACGGTTGCCAAACCCGCCCGGCTCCGCTTGAATGGCCGCGCTATGGCCCGCCAGCGCACGCCACCCAAACCTCTCGTCGGCATCATCATGGGCAGCCAGTCCGACTGGGAGACCATGCAGCACGCTGCCGCGCAGCTTGACGCCCTTGGCGTGCCCTACGAGGCCGAAGTGGTCTCGGCGCATCGCACCCCGGACCGGATGTTCGAGTATGCGGAGACGGCGGCGGCCCGCGGGCTGGAGGTCATCATCGCCGGGGCCGGCGGCGCGGCGCACCTGCCCGGCATGACGGCGGCCAAGACTTCCCTCCCGGTGCTCGGCGTGCCCGTGCAGTCCAAGGCCCTCAACGGCCTTGATTCGCTCCTCTCCATCGTGCAGATGCCCGGCGGCATCCCCGTGGGCACGCTCGCCATCGGCAAGGCCGGGGCCATCAACGCCGCCCTGCTGGCCACGGCGATCCTGGGCAACAAGCACGCGAAGTTCCGCGCGGCGTATGACCGGTTCCGATCGGAGCAAACCGCGAAGGTGCGGGAGAATCCAGTGCCGGGCACGCCTTCGCCAGCCCTGCCTCACTGACGCTTGCCGAAACCGCGCCCGCCCAGCACTGTTTGAACATGACTGCCACCGCTGAAGACGTCCTCGCCCAGGCCAAGTCACTTTCCCCGGATGAGCGCGAGCTTGTTGCCCTGGAATTGGTGGCGTCGCTCGAAGATGATTTCGACCCGGCCTTGGACCGCGCGTTGGTGGCGGAACTGGAGCGCCGCCGCGCGGACCATCTGGCTGGCAAGCTGCCAACGGTTCCCCTCGAACAGGTTCTGGCCGAGGCAATGGCGAGGCTGCGGTGAACGTCCGCTTCACGCTGCTCGCCCAACGGGAGTTCAACGAGGTGTCCCAATATTATGCCGCCTTCAGCAATGCCACGGCCCGGAAGCTGGCTCACGAGATGGCGGCAGGTTTCGCTCGCGTCTGCCAGTTTCCCGAGTCCTGCCCTGATTACTCGCCGCCTTTTCGCCGGATGAGGACCAAGTCTTTTCCCTACGGATTCTTCTACACGGTGGACGGCGATGAAATCGTAGTTCACGCGGTCGTTCATCTCCGCCGCAGTCCGGCGAACATCCGCGCCCGGCTGCGCCTTTCCTGATTTCGCGTGAACTTCCCCATCCTCCCCGGCTCGACCCTCGGCATCCTCGGCAGCGGCCAGCTTGGGCGCATGCTGGCCATCGCCGCGCGCCAGCTCGGCTACCGGGTCGCCGTCTATTCGCCGGATACGGACACGCCCGCCGGTCAGGTCGCGGACCTCGAAGCCGTCGGCGATTACCTCGATGAAGAGCGGCTCGCGGACTTCGCCCAGCGCGTGAGCGTGCTGACGTTCGAGTTCGAGAATGTCCCCTCTGCCGCCTCCGAGGTGGCCTCGCGTCATACCATTGTCCGCCCGTCCGGCAACGTGCTGCACATCACCCAGGAGCGGCTGCGCGAGAAGAGTTTCCTCCGCGACCACGGCTTTCCCACCACGCCCTTCCGCGAGGTGAAGACTTACGCCGACCTCCATGCTGCCGCGCGTGACCTCGGCCTGCCCGCTGTGCTCAAGACCGCGAGCTTCGGCTACGACGGCAAGGGCCAGCAAAAGGTTTACACCCATTCCGATCCCGCGAAGGTATTCGCAAGTCTGGGTGGCGCCACGGGCATCTACGAGGCGTTTGTGGACTTCGAGAAGGAGATCTCCGTGGTCGCCGCGCGCACTGCGGATGGCAAGTTCGCGGCGTTCCCCGTCTTCGAGAACCGTCATGCGAACCACATCCTCGACGTAACCTTCGCCCCGGCGGCTATTGACCCCAAGCTGGCGAAGGAAGCGGTGGAACTGGCGGCGGGCATTTTGGAAAAGCTCAACGTGGTGGGCCTGCTGACGGTCGAGCTATTCGTCACCCGCAGCGGCAAGCTGCTGGTGAACGAACTCGCCCCGCGCACGCACAACAGCGGCCACCTCACGATGGACGCGTGCATCACCAGCCAGTTCGAGCAGCAGGTCCGTGCCGTGTGCTGCCTGCCGCTGGGCTCCACCGCCCTCCGCGCGCCCGCTGCGATGGCCAACCTCCTGGGCCATCTGTGGGAGAAGGGCGAACCCGACTGGGCCAGCGCGCTCTCCGACCCGCACGTGAAGCTGCACCTCTACGGCAAGGCCCAGGCCCGCGTGGGTCGCAAGATGGGGCACCTGAACGCCTGTGGGCGCAGCGTCGAGGCCGCCATCGCCCGGGTGGTCGCGGCGCGAGAACGGTTGACGGGCTAGGTAATGGCGCTCCCGCCGTATCTCCGCAGCCAGGCCGACGGGGTTTTCCTTTCCGTCAAGGTCCAGCCGCGCGCGAGCCGGAATGAACTCGGCGGCCTGCATGGCGACGAGATGAAGCTGGCGGTCACCGCCCCGCCCGTGGACTCGGCGGCGAATCAGGCGGTGGTCGAATTTCTCGCTGAAGCCCTCGGTCTGCCCCGCCGTGGTGTCACCCTCGTGCGCGGGCAGACCTCGCGGCACAAGGTGCTCCGCCTCGACGGCATCACCGCCGAGGCCGCGGCAGCCAGGCTCGGCGCGTAGGGGCCCGGAGCGCCGGCCTCCGACCCGGCGTTGAGTGAGGGGGACACTCCTGTCCCCCGGTCCGCACATGCCGGCAAGCCACAGGGGACAGGAGTGTCCCCTTCACTTAAAATGCCGGGTCGGAGACCGGCGCGCCACAAATCCCGCTGGACGCGCGGGCTGAAGCCTGCGACCACAAGGGCCGTCTGTTCAACACGATGAGTCATCACGGACTTCGACCCGAACATCTGGCCCTGACGCGGCGCGAGTTTCTCAACCGCTGCGGCATGGGCATGGGCGCGCTCGGCCTGGGCACGCTGTTCGGCGAACTGGGCCTGAGCCCCGCGCAGGCCGAGCTCAACAACAGCTCCCCGCTCGCGCCCAAGGCCCCGCATTTCGCGGCCAGGGCCAAGCGCGTCATCCATATCTTCCTCAACGGCGGCCCGTCCCACGTGGACACCTTCGATCCCAAGCCCTCGCTCGACAAATTCCACGGCAAGACGCTGCCCTACGAGCTGCGCACCGAGCGCCGCACCGGCACGGCCTTCCGCTCGCCCTACAAGTTCCAGAAATACGGGAAGAGCGGCATCGAGGTGAGCGAGATTTTTGCCAAGACGGCCGAGAGCATTGACGACATCTGCGTCATCCGCTCGATGCACGCGGACGTGCCGAATCACGAGCCGTCCCTCATGCTGCTCAACTGCGGCGATGCCCGCCTGCCGCGCCCGAGCATGGGCTCGTGGGTCACCTACGGCCTGGGCACCGAGAACCAGAACCTGCCCGGCTTCATCGCGATGTGCCCGAACGGGTATCCGATCCAGGAATCGCAGAACTGGCAGTGCGGGTTCCTGCCCGGCGTCTTCCAGGGCACCTACATCAACACCGCCGAGACGCGCATCGAGCGCCTCATCGAGCACATTTCCAACAAGCAGATTCCGCTGTCCGAGCAGCGCGCGCAGCTCGACCTGCTCCAGCAGTTGAACCAGCGCCATGCCAACGCCCGCGCCCGCGAGGGGCAACTGGAGGCGCGCATCGCGTCCTTCGAGCTGGCCTACCGGATGCAAATGGAGGCCGCGGACGCCTTCGACATTTCCAAGGAGCCCGCGCACATCCGCGCGATGTATGGCGAGGGCACCCAGGCGCGGCAGATTCTCACCGCCCGGCGGCTCATCGAGCGCGGCGTGCGCTTCGTGCAGGTCTGGCACGGCGCAGGCCAGCCGTGGGACAGCCACGACGACATCGAAGTGCAGCACCGCCGGCTCGGGAAGGAATGCGATCAGGCCATTGGCGCGCTGATCAAGGATTTGAAGCAGCGTGGCCTGCTCGACGAAACGCTCATCATCTGGAGCGGCGAGTTCGGCCGCACGCCCACCGTCGAGCTGCCCACGCCAGGTTCCAACCAGGGCAAGATCAACGGCCGCGACCACAACCACCATGGCTTCACCACCTGGCTCGCGGGCGGCGGCGTGAAGGGCGGCACCGTCTATGGCGCGACCGACGAGTTCGGCTTCAAGGCCGAGGTGAACCCTGTCCATGTCCACGACCTGCAGGCCACGATCCTCCACCTGCTCGGCTTCGACCACGAGCGTCTCACCTTCCGCCACGCTGGCCGCGACTTCCGCCTCACGGACATTCACGGCAACGTGGTCAAAGACGTGCTGGCCTGAGCGCTCGTAGCCGGCGGCGTGAGGAGGCGGAGGAGGCGGCCTTCAGGCCGCAGAAACATGAGCAGGCCAATGGTGATTCGAGCGCACTTTTCCCGTCGCAGCGGCGGTGCCTCGAGTGATGATGACTCCCGCTACCGCTTCTCGATCCGCCACCGTCCCCACAACTGCGGCGCGAGCAGTGCCTCGCTCGGCACATCCGCCGTAATCGCCGTGGCCTTGTTGCTCCAGTAGGCGCGCTGCACCGTCTCGAAGCCATTCCCGCGCAGCACGCCCAGGTCTGCCTGCAACACCATGCCCTCGGCCGGCGTCAGCCCCAGCGCGCTTAGCGGAATCGAGAACTCGTAGTTGCCGTCGGCCCCGGCGAATTGGAGCTGGCTGCTCACGTCCTCCACCCGATCAAAATGAATCGTCCGCCACGGCGAGGAGAACGGCACGCGCGCCCCCGGTGCCGTGCCCGGCACCACGGCGCGATACAGCGTGGCCACCGGCTTCTTGTTCACCACGGAGACGAGCAGACGCAAATCTCCCGGCACCGCGTCTGCGCGGTTCGCCGCGGCCTTCGCATCCGTGCCCAGCATCACGTCCAGTGCGCCGCCGGTCTTGAAGAGTGCGTTCGGCGTGTCCCCGGAGTTCTTCAGCAGGTTCGCATCGCCCGTGCGGAAGGCCACGAAGAGCCGGTCGCCCGCGATGCTCGCGGCCGCGCTCACGTCATACGGCTTCGCATCGCTGTTGAACCACGCGCGCGTCCCGCGCTTGTCCACCGTGGCCCATTGCGCCGTGCTCCACTCGTCGAGCTTGCCGTCCACGGCGGGCGCGCGGTCCCGCCACGCCACCACCAGCGTTTCGCGTCCCACCGACTTCTGCCGCGCCGCCTCGCTCAGCAACGTCCACTGCTGCGCGCTGCGCAGGTCGCCCTCGGTGATGGTGATTTCCTGATCGGGCAATCGCTGCAACGTGTCCAGCCCGTCCACGCGCACGAGGCTGCTGCGCGCGCCGTCCTGGATGAACACGCGTCCATCGGTCGTCTGGCCGATGCTCGGGAAGAAGTTCTCGTCATGCGGGGAAACCCCGTTCAGCAGCATCCCGCGCTGCGCCGACGGCATGGACCACGGCTGGCCCAGGCGGATGTCTTGAAAGAGCGCCTGCACAAACAAGCCATCCGCCGTGAAGAGATACATCTGCCCCATGTTTCCGTTCACGCACCACAGCGGCCCGGCCTTCGTCTCGACGAAGCCGCCGAGCAGCCGGGTGGAACCGATCACCTCGCCCGGCCGGTCCGGCACCGCCGCCTCGTGCGACGCGTGCAAGCCCGGCCACACGCTCGGATACGACCACCGCGCCTCGCCCTTGAACACGCCGCACAGCGACTGCGGCGCGAACGGCGCGACGCCCAGCGTGATCACGCTCCACCCGTTGGAATGCACCAGCACCTGATCGCCGCCGCTGCTCTTCGGCCCCTGCACGCCCTCGGCGATCACGTCGCGTGCCTGCAGGTCATAGACTGGCACGCCCGCCGGGGTGAACCGCTGCGCCACGAGCCGCACCGCCTTGCCCTCCCAGCGCGACAGCACGAACGCCAGATCCGGCATCACCGTCACGCCGCCGCACTGGCCGCCCAGGATCTGCACCTCGTCCGGCTGCGCGAGGCCGTCGCCGTTCAAGTCGCTCCACGCAAAGACCGCCGGGTTCTTGTTCGGGTCGCCCGCCGGGTCAATCCCCTGCGGCCAGCGCGACCGAAACTCCGGCTGCTTCAACAATTCCCAATCCCTCGCGCGGCCCATGCCCGCGACAGGAATGGCCTCGTGGTCACGCTCCACAAACATATACGCCGTGCTGGAGCCGCCGGTCGGATTGTTGTTGTAGCAGTTCGAGAAGTAGCGCCGCCCCTGCCGATAGAAGGCGAACTCCGGTGGCTTGTTGCGGAAGCCCAGCTCCAGCTTCGCCGCGTCCACGCGATACGGCACCGCGATGAGATCGTTGCGCCCGGTCGCCCAGTCGAGCTTGAAGGTCATGCCGCTGTAGTGGAAGAGGCCCGGATCGCCGCTGTCCAGAAAGCCGCCGCCGCCATACTCCGACGGCCCGTAAAAGGCCCGGAGGAACTTGCCCTCGGGCGTCCACACGCTCACGCGCTTGGGCTGCTCGTCATTCTCAGTGACCCAGAGCTGCTGCCGGCTGTCGAGTGTCAGGCCCGCCGGATGGTTCATGTGCTGCGCGTCGTAGAGACCGCCTTTAGGCACACCAGGCTTTCCGATGGCGTGAAGGAATTTCCCCTCGGGACTGAAGACCTTGACCTGATGCGCGCGGCCCCAGTCCGAGATGTAACAGCGCCCCGCCGCATCCGTCATGACATGGTGCGGGTCCTCAAGCTGGCTCGACACAAAAGCTTCGGGCGCACCGAGCTTGCCGGTTTTGTCGAACGCAAAGCGCAGCAGCCGGTTGCCACTCAGCGCGAGCAGCCGCCCCTGCGCATCGAACGCCAGCCCGCGCGAATCCTTCAGCTCGTGCTCACCGAGCCGCTGCTTCGTGCGCACGTTGATCAGCACGAGCTTTTGCAGCCGCTTGAGCGCCACCACCACCACGCCATCGCGCACCGCCAGCCCGCTGATCTCCGCCGCGAGCTGGTTGTCCTTCGAGTTCTTGACCGGCAGCGCCCACGTCTCGCGATAAACCGCGAGATCGTCCTTGGCCGTCAGCGCGGTGAGGCGCAGTTCCGCCTCGGTCGTGCCCTTGCCCGTGGTCCACACCGACGCGACGTAGGCCACATGCTCCTTCGCCCGCTCGCTGCCGTCGTCCCGCGCGAGATACGGCGCACCGGTCCACACGCCGCCGACCCACTTCTCCCCGCCGAGCTTCTTCCCATCGAGGTCCACCCACGCCAGCCCGTGCGTGCCTTCGGAGACGAAGCTGCCGAGATAAACGCGCGGCTGTCCATCCGGCGAGCGGTCAGCAGGCAGGAAGACGGCGGCGCTCGGCGGCGTGTGGTTCGCCAGCCAAGCGCCGGTGTTGTCCGCCGTGTTCCAGGCCGGATTGCCCGCCGTGTAGATGGGGAACTCATAGCGCAGGGCCAGCTCGTCATGCGCCAGCCCGCGCACGCGGTAGCGGCCCGGCTTCACCAGCGTGCCGGGCACGGAATAGATGCCATGCTTCGCCGCCTCGGGATCACGTCCCAGGTCATCCAGCCCGTCCCACCATGCGGTGTTCTCCCCGGCGGGGAAGGGCGTCTCGCTGATGAGATTGCGAATGCGCCGGCCACCAGCTTCCTCAATCACCAGCGTGACCAAGCCCGCGCGCTTTAGCGAAAGGCGGATGGGAATCGGCGGGTGCGGCAGCTCCATCTGCAACGCTGGCAAAACGACCGACGCGAGTGTCGCGCTGCCGAGCGAATGCAACGCCATCAGCTCACCGAGCCACACGCGCTGGCCGTTCTTCGTGGCGCTGTTGAGATGCGGATGATTCACCTTCGCCACCTCGCGGATGCGGAGCCGCACCGCGCGGGTCGTCACCTCTTGTCCGAAGTCCAGCCAGTTCACGCCAAGCTGCCGGGGATACTGCGTATCCACGCCCGACCAAGTGGTCACCGTCTGCCAGTCGGCGTCCGTCGCCTCCAGCACCGGAGCCTGAGTGGTCGCCGCCAGCGCCTGCACCTCCGCCGTGGCAAAGCCCGCCCAGAGCGCCGCCAGCCCGCGCAACTGCACCGGACGCGACCACGACAGCACGACCCACGCGGGCTGGTCCTTGATCGTGGCGCGCGGCGTCTCGCTCTCCGTGTCCCACAAATCGCGGCTCCACTTCTCAAGTTTCTCGTTGTTCACGAGCGCGGCCTTCTGCTGATTGTCGCTTGCGGCAGCGGCCGCCTGCGGCGCGAGATTCGCGACGCGATCACCTAGCACGAGCAAGCCGCCCAGCGCACCGGCATAGACCTTGTCCGTCGCCTGCGCGGTGTGCGTGAAGCGCAGCGCCCGCGTCGTCGTGCCCAGTGGCAGCACCCACAGCGCGAACCCATCGCCGCCCACTTCCGCCGCGCCGGTCACTCGGTTCACCAGCCGTTCTGCCGGCAGCCACGCGCTCTCGTCCTCCAGCTTGCCGGGCGCAGCCGCGCTCGCCTTGAGCACGCTCAACGTCCCGCCGCCCCGCACCAGCACGCTGCCCACGGCGACCGCCTGATTGAGCCCGACGCGCAGATGCCGCACGCCGGGATTCTTGCTGTCACCGAACAGCAGTGCCGAGTGACTCGGCGCAGTCTTGGTGGTCCAAAGAAACGCCCCCGTGCCGTCCTTGTTCACCACGGGCGTCTCGCGTCCCTCCACCCACTGGGCAAACACCCCATCGTCCACGTCCTCGGGCCGGATGGCCGTGGCAAATGCACCAGCCACATTCCCAACCCGTGCCGGAGCAGCGGATGCGCTGACCAGGCCCAGACAAACGATGGCCACCAACGAGCTGAAAGCATTCATAAGTTTCAAACCGCAGCGTCCGTCAAGGCGGACGAGAGAGCAAGCGGGCGGTGGCCCAAGTTCGGAGTAAAGTCTTGAGTCGGTGGAAACAATCAGGGCTGAAAGCCCGTCCGGTGACAGCCCGAGGTGAAGCCCCGGGTGGCCCGGGTCAGCGCAGCCTGCCTGCCCTGTAAGGGCGGACCTCTTTCCTGCACCGTGCGGCGTCCCGCCCTTTCAGGGCGGTGACAAAATGGAACCGCGAACCCGGGCCTCCGCCTCGCGGTGCTCGGCTCCAGCCCGGGCTGTCACCGGACGGGCTTTCAGCCCTGAAGCCAGCAGCGAAACAACAACCGAGGCCTTGCGCATCTGGACTTCTCTGCGCTCTTTGCGCCCTTTCGCGGCTGATCCATTTCCCGTCTCACAACCGGCGCACTTCCACCCACGTCTCCGCGCGGCTGCCCGTCGCGGGGTCGCGCACGATGAGACGATGCCGGCCTTCCGTGAGCAGCGCGTGCGATTGCGCGGTGTGGCGCTCCAGCGTGAGCGACCCGCTCTCCCATTGGCAGTCCCGCCCGCTGGCCTGCAGCACGATGCGGCGTCCCGAGTCCGGCAGATCGGGGTCGAGGTAGAACACCGAGCCCGGCACCGGGGAGATCACGCGGAGCGCCGCCGGACTGGCCGCCACCACGCCGACGCGGTTCCCCAGCCAGTTGTCCCCGCTGGCAAGCCAGCCCTGATACTCCGCCGGGAGCAGGACCCGCCCCGCGGCATCGAAGCCGCCCGCGCTGGGTGCGGTCGGCAAGCGGTCCGCTGGAAACCACTCGCGCACGGCAGGAAAGTCATTCCCGCGCGACGTTTGCCGATCCTCCTGTGCCTGCCATCCGGTGAGCGGATGAATCTCACGCTGCACCCAGCCGGGCAGCGGCGCATACCACGTCGTCCCGAAGCGGGCACGCAGATGCTGGAAGATCTCCTGCAACACCGGCCCTGCGCCGCTCACGCCCGAGACCCCGCGCATCGGCGAGCCGTCGAAGTTGCCCGCCCACACCGCCACGGTGAACTCCGGCGTGTAGCCCACCGCCCAGTTGTCCCGGTAATCCGTGCTCGTGCCGGTCTTGCACGCGACGGGAAAGTCAAAGCGCAGCGGCGTCTCCAGGCCAAAGGCCAGCGCACGGGCGTGGTTGTCACTAAGCACATCCGCCACCAGCCACGCGGCCTCGCGCGAGAGGACCCGTGCCGGTGGCTTGAAGCCGCCGTCCGCGATGCCACTTGTGCCTGGCGACACCGGCTGCAGAACTTCACCCGCATTCTCCACCAATCGGTAAGGCCGCCACTCGCCCAGGCGCGCGAGGCAGGCATACGCGTTGGCCAGCTCCAGCAGGCGCACCTCGGCGTTGCCCAGCGTCAGGCCCAGTCCGTAAAATTCCGCCGGGCGTGTCAATGTCGTCAGCCCGCAGGCGCGCAAGCGCTCGTGCAGCACCGCCGGACCGCCAAGGCCATCGAGCACGCGCACGGCGGGGATGTTCAACGAGTTCGCCAGCGCAAGCCGCAGCCGCACCGGCCCCGCGCAGTGGTGGTTGTAGTTCACCGGCCGGAACACGCCCGTGGCCGTGGGAAACTCACTCGGCACGTCCGCAACGATGCTTCCGGGCGTCGCGCCGCGCTCGAAGGCCAGCGCGTAGGTGAACGGCTTGAGCGTCGAGCCGGCGGAGCGCGGGGCCCACGCGCCGTTGACCTGGCCGTTGACGGGCGCGAAGTAATCCTCCGAGCCGACCAGCGCCAGCACGCCACCCGTGCGGTTGTCGAGCACCACGACCGCGCCGTTGCCGACCTGCTGATCGCGCAACTGGGCAAGCTGCGCGCGCAACGTCTGCTCGACGAAGCGATTCAGTTCGAGATCCAGCGTCGTCGTCACGCGCTGCCCGTTCGGAGTCCCGCCTTCAGGCGGCGGAACGTCCGGGCGTCGGTGGGCTGTCTGCGCAGCGTCTGAGGACTGGTCGCGCTCCACCGGCTGAAGCCGGGACTCCGAACCCAGCAGCAGATCCACAAAATGCGGGGCCGCAAATTCCCGGCGCGCTGACGCCAGCCGCACCGGCTCCACCAACGCCCGCTGAAAGTCCTCGTCCTTCAACCAGCCCAGCGCGTGCATCCGCCCAAGAATCCACTCCTGCCGCCGCTTGGCCCCGGCGAAGCGCGCCCGTGGGTTCAGCCGCGAGGGCGCCTGCGGCAGGCCGGCGAGGAAGGCTGCCTCCGCCGCGCTCAGGTCCGCAGGAGTCTTGCCGAAGTAATGCCGGGCCGCCGTGGCGGCACCGGCGCGGAGGTTGCCGTAGTCGAGGCGATTGAGATACGCCGCGAGGATGCGCGGCTTGTCCCACTCGCGCTCGAGGCGCAGCGCCTGCGCGGCCTCGATGAACTTCGTGCGGAACGTGCGCGGACGCGGCTCGGCCAGTTTCACGAGCTGCTGGGAGAGGGTCGAGCCGCCGGACACAATGCGTCCATGGCGCACGAGCTGGCCGGCGGCCCGGAGCGTCGCCCGCCAGTCCACGCCCGGGTGCGTCCAGAACCGCTGGTCCTCCGCCGCAAGTGTCGCCGCCATCAGCACGGCGGGCAGCTCCCCCTCGGCCACCGGCTGATTGAACTGCTCCTGCGCATCCCGCAGCTCGCGCAAGGTTCGCCCGTGACGATCCACGAATTCGCGGCCGGGCGGTGGAGTCTCGGTCAGCCCACGCGGGAGGGGGACGAAGGAGATTGCGACCCAGGCGCAGGCGGCGAGCGCAACAGTAAGCAGCACGAGGCGAAGCCCCCACGTTCGGAGTCCCGGCTTCAGCCGGTGAAGCGGGCGTGCTAACCAGACGCTTCGCGGACAGCGCACCGACATTCGGACGCCTCGCCGCCTGAAGGCGGGACTCCATGCTGACCCGAGGCGGTTCATGGGCAACCACCTGCTTTCAGCCCGAAAGCCAAAGCGGGCGAACCCCGACGGCGAGGAGCGCGGCCTTCAGGCCGCAGAAACGGGAGCACGCCACGGGTGGTGCGGGCACACTTTTCCAATCGCAGCCTTCTGCGGCGTAAACGCCGTGCTCCGCTCGCGGCCAGCGCGGTTCCGGCGCTCTTTGCAGCATGAGCAGGATCAGACCCCGGCGTTGGCGCACGTTCACTCATCGCTTCACTCCGCCTTCACCCGCACCGAGCCGCTCAGGCCCATGTGCTCGGGGTGATACATCGCCTCGACCTTCGCGCTCGGCACGATGGCATCCCCCGCCGCGCGGACACGGGCGAGATAGCGGATCACATGCGCGCCTTCGGGCAGTTGGTTGCGGAAGAACAGCATCCGGTCCTGCCGCATTTCCTTATGGTCCGCCCACCAGTCCGAGCTGACCGCCGGCCCACCCCGGGTCTGATCCGTCTTGAACTCCGGCGTCAGCGCTTCCAGCACCGCGGGCAGCGGGTCCTCGATGGCCACCCACTTGGCAGGTTCACGGGCCGCCACGCGCAACGTCACCAGCACGCGGTCCCCCACGCGCCACGGTCCGGCGACCGGCCGGTTCTCATCGTCCAGCCGCTCGTGCGTGCGCGAGACGAGAAAGCCCCGGTCGAGCGATGCCTGCTCCAGCTTGTCGCTGCGGGACTCGACCGTGACCTGGGTGAACAACACGCGGCGGTCCGGGTTGGCCAGCGTCAGCAGCGGCAGGTTGGTGGGCGAGAAGGTGAACCCCTGTTCCAGCGCGCTGCGGGCACCGAGGGCGAATGGCTGGCGGGTGCCGGGGAACACAAGTTCGCCGGTGGCCGCACCCGTTTTCTGCTCCACCGCATCGGCATACGCGACGAGTGCGAGCAAGGCCCAGGCGTTGCCTTGCGTGGTGCCCCAGTGCGCCTCGCGCTGGCTGCGAACGAGGTCGGCGGCGAGCCGGTCCACCACCGGTGCGGCGGGCTGATGCCGCACCCAGGCGAGCAGTTGCAACGCGCGTTCCCGCGCATCACAGCCATACCAGACGCTGGGCAAGGAACGGGCCGAGGTCTTGGCGTTGATGAGTTCCTCCACCATCGCGGGCGGTCCATTGGCCTGCTGGATGGCCAGCGCGAGTAGCGCGCGGTTTTCGGGCGAGAGCCAGTCGCGGCGCTGGAACAGCACTTCATGATGCGACGCCGCCGGCCGCCCGGCCCGGGCCAGCGTGTAAACCGCGAGGCAGCGTTCCTCCAGCCCGCCGCCAGCCGTCACCGTGCCGCTGCGGTCCAGTTGTGTGCGCAGCCAGTCGAGCAGCCGGGTGAGCGCGCGCTCCGGCACGGGCAGGCCCGCGTCCCGCGCCAGCACCAGGCCCAGGCCGCCGTAGGCGCTGCCCCACACCTGCGGTTCCCGGCCGCCGGGCCAGTAGCTCAGGCCGCCGTCACTGGTCTGCATCGAGAGCAGCCGTTGCACCCCGGCGGCGATGGCGGCATCGGGCTGGAGTTTCCCCCGGACCTCACGCGGGAGCAGGTCCGGCACGTCGCGCAGCACCAGCCACGGGAGCGTGCTGGAAGTGGTCTGCTCCACACAGCCATAGGGATAGTGCAGCAACTGCCGGATGCACTCGCCCAGCCCGACGAGCTGCGAGCTGGCCAGCCGCACCGTAGCGGTGCCGCGCCCGATGAGCACCTTGGGATCGAGCCCGAGCATCAGGTCCGCCTGGTTGTTCGTGACGCGCAGATAGCTCACCGCGCGGCGCAACGGAGCGGGATGCGTGACCAGAAGCGTGGATTCCACCGTGTCCGTGAAGGTCGCCACTCCGGCACCCACGAAGCGCGCGCGCCAGAGCCACTTCGCCGTGCCCGCCTCCGCGATCGCAAGCGGGAAATCCACCGGCACAGCGGCGCGGGCGGCGACGGTCACGCGGTTCGTCAGGCGGGGCGCATTCGCCAGACCATCAAGCTGCAATGACACCTCCACCTCGCCCGCCGTCTCGGTGCGATTTAACGCGACGGCCCGCGCGACCAGTTGATCGCCGACATGCGCGAAGCGCGGCAAGGCCGGCTCGACCATCAGCGGCTTGTTCACCTCGAAATCCGTCGTGCCGCTGCCGAACTGCGCGCGCCCCGCGTGGACCACCGCAATGACCCGGTAGCGCGTGAGGCTGTCCGGCGCGGTGAATTGCGCCGTCACTTCGCCCCGCGCGTCCGTGAGCAGGGACGCGCTCCAGAAGGCCATCGGCTGGAAGTTCCGGCGGATGTCCTCCCGCCCGCCGCCGCCGATCGTGTGGCCTTTGTTCTGGAAGCTGCGCAGCTCCGGATCCTCGGGCAGCAGCGTAGGCAGCGAGATGTCCGTGCGCACGGCGAGCGCCCGGGTCTGCTGGAAGACTTTTAACGGGTCCGGCGTCTCGTAGCCCGTCAGGCTCAGCACGCCCTCGTCCACCGCGTAAAGCGTCACCTCCGCACCGGCCACGGCGCTGGCGAGGTGGTCTCGCACCGCCAGGCGCACGCCCACCGGCTGCCCGGGCCGCACGTCGGGCGTGGATGTTGCCACACTGACCTCAAGCCGGTGCTCCGGCTGCTCGACCTGAAGCTGGCAGTAACCCACGCGATACTCCGGCAGCGGAAACTGGCGCGGGCTGTCCGCGTGACCGCGCAGCAGGAGCACGCCTACGAAGACATTCGGCCCGTCGCCCGCCAGCACCGGCACGCGCACGGCCGGCGCATTGCCCACCAGGTTGGTGACCCATTCCCGGCGCACGCCATCGCGCTCCACCGAGACCAGGGCCGCGCCGCTGATCGGCGTCTTCACCAGCAACGTGGCCGTCTCGCCGACGCGGTAGGTCTTGCGGTCCGGCACGAGTTCCACCTGCACGTCGTTACGATAATTCCAGGCCTGCCGACGCGCGGACGGTGTTTCGTTGGGCAAGACATCGAAGGCCATGACCGTGAGCACGGTGCGACCCGCGGCGTCCGTGGCGCGGGCTTCGAGCAGGTATTCGCCGGGTTCGTCGGGCGCGGGCAGCAGGGCAGGCCGGGCATCGGCCGCCAGCTCCCATTTCACGCCGACCTTGCGCACGCCGAGCGTGGTAACTGGCTGCTCCACGAGGTTGGTGAAGCCCGGCTCGCTGCGATACCCAATGGTCCGGCCGGCACCAAGCTGACGGACGGTGTTCCACACCACGCGCTGGAGCCGCAGGGTGGCCTGCACCGGGGCGGGCATGGCCGAACCATCGCCGCGCACGGCGACGAGTGAAACTGGCAACGGCTTCCCGACCTGCGGGGAACCCAGCTCACGCAGCCCGAGGTAAAACTCCGAGCTGTGCACCGTGAAATCCGTCGAGCGCGAAAGGGTTTGCTGGTTCAAATCCGTGACCTCCGTGAGCAGCCGCACGGAGCGTGGCTGCGGCAACGGCTGGTTCAGCGCGATGACCGGCGTGAGCACCAGGTTCGTGCCGGCGGCGAGCCGGGCCTTGCCCTGCAGCGTGAGCGAGCCGGTTTTGAACCCCAATGCCTCCAGCCGGTAGTCCGGGCTGCAGAATCGAAAATCACCCCAGCCCTCGGAACCGAAGCCCGCATCGTGCGCCACCAGCTCCCAGCTCACCTCCGCCCGGGTGAGCGGCTGGCCGAGGAGGTAGCGCGCCCCGACCCCCACGCGCACGGCCTCGCCCGGGGCAAACGCGCGCGGGGCCTCGAGCGCGATCTCGAAGGCATTCGGCTTGAAGTCACGCACCTGGAAGCTGGTGTGGAAACTCTGCACGCCGGCTCGCAGCATGAGGCTCCAGTCACCGCGCGGTCCCGCAGGCAGCACTTGGGCGAAGTCCAGCGAGCCGCGCGCCGAGAGGGTGAGGTTCGTGCGGAGAAAGGTTTCCCCACGCGGGTCCGTCAGTTCGAGCAGGGCCTGCTTGTCGGCCGGGAACTGCCACCCCTCGTCCCGCCACTGCCGCGCAATGGCTTTGAGATGCAGGGTCTCGCCGGGGCGGTAGGCGTCGCGGTCGGTGAAGAGCAGTGCTTTGACGGGCTCGGCATCTTGCCCCTCGTAAGCTTCGCCGGCCGGCAGCCGGAAGCGATAGAGCGGCACCGAAGTATCCCAGCGGTTGAACCGGAGCGCATGGCGGTCGTCCCCGGCTTCGGCCAGCAGCCAGAGAGGTGGCTCAGGCTGGTTGGGGCGGGGCAGCCGTGGTGTGGCCAGCCGGGCCAGCCCACGCTCGTCCGTGCGCGCGGTGGACAGCGCTTCATTCTCCTCGGTCAAGAGCTGGACCACGGCGTTGGTGACCGGGCGGCCCGTCGCATGGGAAAACACCCACGCGAGGGTTTCGCCACCGGCCTGCTTCCAGGCGACGCCGAGATCGGTAAGCTGAATGATCGACTGCGGTCCGGGGACCAGACGACCGTTCTCCAGCGGTTCCGCGAAGAGCATCACGGTGCCGGTGCGGTTCGTGCCGACGATCTCATCCCAAGGCAGCGTCACCCCGCGCGTGCTGTCGGTCGGGGCCTCCGTGGCGAAGGTCTTGTGAAACACCGTGCGGCCCGGCACTGCGTTCCAGTCGAGCGCGAAGGACTCCCCGCGTTCGCGGCCTCGCGCGCCGGCGATATAGCTCTCGTAGGCGCGCAGACCATGGATGAGCGTGTGACTATTCAAGAGTTTGGCCCGCACCCGCACCTGGGGGGTGTTCAACGCGAGCAACTGGAAGTCCCGCCCACCCCGCGCAAGCTGCGCGCGGTCAAAGGCGGGAAACCACGCGGCTGACGGGAGCGGCTCAAAGTGCACACGGTTGGTGACGGAGGCGGCCAGCGGCAGGCCATCCGCCGCTGGCAGGCCCGCCCGCAGGACGACGGTGTATTCCCGGCCCAGCGCGAAATCACCGTGGAGCCAGAGGGAGCCATTGTAGTAGCGATCACAGCTTAATTCTTTCAGGGGAGGAGTCACCGTGAGCCAGGTGGCGTAATTGGTCTCCACGCCAAAGCCCGCCGGGCGGCTGAAGTGCAGCGCGATCCGGCGACCTTGGTTGAGCGAGCTGTGAGTCTCCAAGCTCGCGAAGGTGAACGGCTCGACGCGCCCCAGCTTCCACGTGTGCCCAGTGCAGGTCCGCTTTGTCTCCGGGGAAGTCAGGCCGGCACGCAGGTCCAGCGACCACTCCACCCCGGGCTCGAGCGGCTCCGCCGGCACGAGGGTCACCATGGCGGCCAGCTCCCGGCCGACGGAGGGCTCGGCTTCGGGGACATAGCCCTCGAACTCGCGGAAGAACGGCAAGGACGGCAGCGTGGGCGGCTCGTCGTCATCCGCCTGGGAAGACGGGCGTGCGCGGCGGTCCCCGGGGAACTTGCCGAGCCAGGTTTGCAGACGATGGGTGTTGTGCACCCGGGCCGCCACCGTGCGTGCGCCGGCCCGGAACTCCGCGAACGCCGCCACCTCCGCCGCCCGCACGGAGGCGGGGAAACTCAAGGCCACCACGGGACGGGCGGAGAGCGTCTCCCGCTCGTTCCGCTGGTTCTGCCAGCGCGCCTCGAAGGCCGGGGTCACGAAGCTGCGCCGCAGGCGGGCGGTCACTGATTTGCCATCCGCCGCGCGCAAACCGGAACGCAACTGGAACGTGTAGCGCGTGCCCAGCTCCATGGCTTCCCGGGGCGTGAAGACACCGCTGCGCCGGCTGAGCCAGACCCACTCGCCGCGCAGCGACGGCTCGACTTCCAACGGCTCCCGCACGCCGGGGCGGTCCAGTTCCTCGGCCGCGGCCACGTCCGCATCGAAGCGCACCTCGAACGTGCTGCCGGCCTGCAACGTGGTCGTGCTGAGGAGCAGTTGCGCGCCGTCCGCCTGGTCGGAGCCCGGCACGCGCGCGGTGCGCAGCACCACGAAGAGCAGCAGCGCCACCGCGAGCACCGCGAATCCGACGGCGGCTCCCGGTCTCAGCCCGCCGGGGGCGGGGGACGGCGGGGAGGCAGCTTCCGGCGGGGTGGCACTCATACGAGGGTTGACGGTTCGCACGTTCGTCCGGGGAGTCAAGCCCGCGACGGCCGGGAGTTCATTTTTCTCCGCGCGCCCGGGAAATCGGACGGGAAACCGGAGTTGAAACCACGACATACACAGCGCACGCGGAAGGAGACGGAGACAGCCAGGACTTGCTCCCCACGGAACGGTTCACGGGACACAAATCAGAGGAAGGTCAGAAAAATGGGGTCAGAAAAATGGCCCGGAGCTGTTTCCGGTGGAAGCCGAACTCTTATACAGAGCGCGCCGGAAGCGAAGGGCGCGCGGTGTTCACGCCGCAGAAGGCTGCGACTGGAAAAGTGCGCTCGAACCACCCCGGGCGTGCTTCCGTTTTTGCGGCCTGAAGTTCTGCTTGCGCGGTTCTCAACTCCGTCCGTCGATCCACCATCGGACGGTGCCAAGCGCACGAGACTCACGACTCTCCGCAGGGTATTGGTTAGCCAATCTGGTTGCCGCCTCTATGATTTTGTCACGCCCGAACACATCGCAGAGATAAATCGGCAACTGTTCGACGCTCACATTCCACGTCGCAGCAGTCGCGAGTAGAATCCCGTCAAGTGGCTGGAAACATTCTGGCTTAACCGCAACGAGCAACTGACCGGCAATCTCCTGGTCCCCAAATGCTGTCTCAGGTCGATTTCGATCAGCAAAGATCTCGAGCAAGGCATCAGCTCTCTGCGCTGCGGGCAACTGCTGCAGTTTCATGCGAAGCTGGTGAAGCGTGTGCTTGCGCGAATAGAGACTCTCTCGAAAATCGCTCGGATTTTGCGGGTCTGGCATGGCGCAGGGATCAGGCCAAGGAATCGAGGCAACGACTTGCTAAACGGTGTGGTCTCCTTCGTAAGCTTCAAGAAGTTGAAACAACAAATCGAACGCCTCCTGTTCACTGGCTGTGCACTCGCGAATCCGCGTCACCCAACCTTTGGTGTCCAGTCCGGGCATGATGTTGAGCCGTCGGCAAACGAATGCATCGAAGTCAAGCGGCACCAAGTGTTCCGGCAGCCCGATCTCGGGCTTGTGCGCCACGTCTCGGCCAATGTAGTAGCCAGCAAGGAACCCGACGAAGGCGCTGAACGGAAGTCGCCCGTCGCCAAAATACAGCCCCGGCTTGCTGTGAATCGCCTTGAGAAGGCTGTGCATGGCGAAGTCCGTGAGCTGCCCTAGCTCTGACTCAACCGTTTCACCGGCGCCTCCCACATCATCGCGTGGGCCTCACGGAGGATTTCCGGGATGCGCGCGGCGAAGGGGCTGCGCTTCACGGTCTCCAGCAGCTTGCGCTCGTCGAAGCTCGCGGCGTTGTGGCCGGGGAACCAGTGGTCGGCCTGGCC